>NZ_JBRUCW010000011.1:0-84410 GCF_053203525.1 Streptococcus rifensis
GGCCCTATCTTTCGTTTTTCTCCCGTCACAAACAGCCTTAATGGTCTGGTATTTTCTTGTTTCTGTCATGGTTAAGTCTATCCTTTGCATGATACTAGAATAACAGATGGGACATTTTTACCTTCGATCTAACTAGGACATTATCACTTTCGAATGATATTAGGTCTAAAACATTTTCCAAAATATTTGACAATTATTAAGTTGAGGGTTATAATATGAATGAATAATAAAAAATATTCATTCACTCATTTATTCATCTAATAAAAAGAAAGGAGCTAGGATGCCAGAAGTTAAGAAACAAGTTATAAGGACTGTTGCACAGGAAATCTTTTCGCAAAAAGGTTACAAGGCGACAGGAATTTCGGAGATTGCCAAGCAGGCTGGAATAGCAGTAGGTTCGTTTTACAACTACTACGACAGCAAAGAAGCCATTTTCCTTGATGTTTATATTGCTGAAAACAGGCGCATTCGTCAGGAGATGATGGACAGTCTGGATTGGAAAGCAGAAGCAGTTGAGCTAGTAACCCAAATCTTTGCCTGGTCTAGGACGATGATTTCCTCCAATAAAATCTTACTAGAATGGTATAATCCAGCGATTTCGGACTATCTGCACGGTTATTTTGCATCGGAAAAAGGTCAGCAAGAAAACCTTTTTCATCAATTTCTGATAGACAATTTCACGCAACGTCTGTTGGCTGAAGGCTTTTCGCAGGCCAAAATCCAAGAGATTTTGCAGGTCTACCAGTTGTTTTATTACATGGATATGCACATCACAGAGGATGATTTTCCAGATGTTAGCAGGACGCTAGAAACTTTAGCAACTAACTTTGTGAAAGGTGTTTTTAAATAAAGAATTCATTTCTTTATTTTTAAAAGAAAATGAATGAATAAAAAATATAATTCATTCAAGTAAAAATAAAAGGAGAGATTTATGGCTACACAAGGAGGAAAGCGAATGAGGGGATTATCAATGATAGGACTATGTTGCGTGTTAGTGGGAATTTTAGTGGTTATTTGGGGAGCCTGGCTGAAGCCGATTGATTTATCACGTCCTGATTTTATGTCCTTTGCCACTGGTGGACTCATCTTGCTAGCAACAGGACTTTGCCTGATAGCTGGCTTGCCTGCCATTCTGCAAATGACAGGAATCTGGCTGGCGGCACTGGCCACTATGGTTTATATTTACAGCCTGCCAGATACTGATTTAATTGTCAAGGTGATTGGCTTTGTCCCTGTCATTGCACTGGCTGCTTGGCTATCTTTTAAATTTTGGAAATGAGGAAAACAATGAAAAGAGGTAAGAAAATGTTTGTAATCATTGTAGCAGTTCTTGGCGTTATTGGTCTGATTGCTTGGGGGGTATTTGCCTATCTTGGACGCAGTCAAACCTTGTCTGTTAAATCCATTGAAAATCCGAGTGGAGATCTTTATCTGCTTCATCTGGAAAAACCAAATAATATGACATGGGAAGCTGGCTCTTATGCTCAGTTTACCCTACCTGATGTGAAGGAAAGTGGGCAAAACAGTCGGTTCCTAACCATTGCTTCTATCCCTGATGAGAATGAACTCCTTATTTTGACACACAATAGTGGCAGTCTCTATAAGGAAAACTTGACCGATTTATCAGTAGGGAGCAAGATTGAGATGAGTTGGCTAGGGTCTCATTTGCAAGTTGCAGATGGAAAGGAACCGCTTGTTTGCTTTGCCTCTGATGTCGGTATTGCAGCCATACGACCTATCGCCAAAGAATGGGCTGGTAAGCGTGAGCTTGTCCTCAGTCATTTGGATAAGGGGGTGACAGTTTTTGATACGGAAATGGCAGAGTTGGCAAATATGGAGGATGCTTTTACTTATGAAAGCAGTGCCAGCCTTTCCCACAGTCAGGAACAATTGAAAGGGGCAACAGAAGCGTATGGCAATAATGCTATCTATCTCTTGGCTGGTCAACCTGATGATGTTGAAGCCATGAAAAAATTCCTTCAAGAAAAAGGAATTGATCTCAAGCAAATAAAAGTGGATAGTTTTAAAGGGTTGAAATAGTTGGCAATTCGTGACCCTCAACTCTTTTGATAAGTTTAAAGCAGTATATACTCAAATAAACAGAGTTGGCGGCAATTTTAAGGAATAACGGCTGAGCGAGTGCTCAGTCGTTTGCTAGAATCTAGGGATGTAAAAAAAGTAAGATGATTAAATCCAATCCTGTTCCTGAGCGATTTTGATGGCTTCCACACGATTGCTGACGCCCAACTTGTTAAAAATGGAACTGGTGTAATTTCGGATGGTACCATCGGATAAGAAGAGCCGCGCAGCAATTTCCTTGCTAGTCTTTCCTTCAGCGATTAGTTCTAACACCTTTTGTTCTTGGTTGCTGAGGGGATTTTCATTGATTATAATCGTTTCCATCAGTTCAGGCGAATATTCTTTCTTCCCTGCAAGGACCGTGTGAATAGTTGTCATCAGCTCTGAAATGGAGCGGTCTTTCAAGACATAGGCATCTACGCCAGCCTTGAGCGCCCGTTGGAAGTAACCAACCCGCTTGAAGGTGGTTACGATGATGACCTTGGTTTTCTGATAGGTTTTGATCCATTCTAAGACATCGAGTCCAGTCTTTTGGGGCATTTCAATGTCGAGGATAGCAACATCAATGCTTTCTTTTTCTAACAGGGTGATGGCTTCTAGGCCATTAGAGGCTTGAAAAACCACCTCGACTTCGTCTTCCATCAGTAAGAGCTGGCAGAGGGCGTCTCGGAGCATGGATTGGTCTTCGGCGACTAAGAGTTTCATGGGCCTACCTCCTTATTGGCCAAGCGGACTTGAATGGTTGTTGGGTCTTGACAGGATAAGATGTGTACCTCTCCCTTGACCAGTTGCAGGCGTTCACGGATGGAATGGAGTTCCTGCCCAGTTAGGTCACCAAATCCCTGGCCATTGTCCGTAACAGTAATCGCAATACCATCTTGCTCTTGTAGGGTAATCTGGCAGCTAGTGGCCTTGGCATGCTTGATGATATTAGTGGTCAATTCACGCAGAATCATGCTCATACTGGATTGCAAGACAGGAGAAAGTTGGTTGGTTTCTAGTTGATTATCAATGGTAAGCTCAATATCAGATAGGGAAAAAACGTCAGAGATGGCCGTCAGTTCTTCTGAGACAGTCCGGTATTTGAGATTGTTAATCAGCTCTCTGACTTCTTTCATAGAGGTCTGGCTAATGGCTCTCAAGTCTTCTAACTCTTTTTGGACAGCTGGGAGATTATCCTTGTCTAACTGCTTGAGGGCCAGCTCGGTCTTCAAGGTCATCATGGCAAAGGTGTGTCCGAGGGTATCATGCAAATCTCGTCCAATCCGATTGCGTTCATTTTCAGCTGCCAAGAGGTTAATGGTTTCATTTTGCTGGTAGAGTTCAGCTTTCAAACGGTCTTCCACCATGGATTTTCGTTGGAAATAGTAAATCGTTAGAATAAAACCTGTGACAGCTAAAGCAATTATTTTACTGATAGTAGGGCTATTGCTCAACCAAACACTGGTATTTAAAAAGAGCAAACAGGCTAAAAAGCTGACCATACGATAACTGCTATAGCTATCTTCAAAACGATAGACCAGGAGATTGGCGATATAGAAGAAGAACCACATCATTGTGCCTTCAATGCCAATCGTCATGAGGGTAATATAGGCCAAAAGGTAAAACCAAAGACAGGCAATCAGAATCTTGTGCTGATCTCTGATATGAATAATAGCCAAATAAGACAAGGCAAAGCCTATTGTTGGGATTAAGGTCCACATAGGGTAATCAAACCAAAAAATACCACCAATAGGAAAAATCAGAAAGACTAGTCCGATGTAAAAGAGCGGGTCGTATTTTTGAAAGGGTCGAAACATTAGTCTACCTCAGTTCTGTGTTTGATAGCAAGGGCTATTCCTGAGATGATTATAGCATAAATGAGGACGATTCCCAAGGACTTCCAGAGCAGGTCACCGTCTTTGGCATACTGGACAACGACTTGGTTAATATGGTAGGTCGGTGTTAGCTTAGAAATGTTTTGCAGCCATTTTGGAAAGGTCTCAATCGGCATCCATGAGCCACCGACAATAGCTAATCCTAAGAAGGCAATATTGCCGACGATGGACATGAGTTGGCTAGATGGGATTTGGGCAATTAAGAGACCAAAGGCTAAAAACAAGAGACTCATCAGAAGTAAGAGAAGGATGGCTCCTAGCCATCTGCTTGCTGGCATGGACACTCCTCGAAAGTTGGCACCAACTGTGAAAGTCACTGCGATGGACACGGTAAAGTTCAGAAGCACTCGAATGACCTTTGACAGATAATATTGGCTGATTCGAAGAGGTGAGTGTTCGATATAGGACAGCCAGTGTTCTCGCTTGTCTTCTAAAAGCATGAAAGGGAAGGTGAAAAAGCCAAAACTAGACATGGAAAAAGCAGTCATGGTTAACATGTAAGATTGGACAAATGCTTTTTGCATTTCAGGGTCTTTATACATGTCCATTCCTGAGTAAAAGAGGAAGAAACCAAGGGGCATACCAATAGCAAGGATAAAACTTGGCCATTCCCGCCAGGTCTTAACCCATTCGATGTTTACTAAAGCTTTCATGAGGCATCTCCTTTCGTGCTGTCAAAGAGGGTGTTAAGCAGTGTCTTGTTTTGCACTTCCAGGTCTGATAGTGTGCAACCGACTTCTTGCAAGGCCTGCCAAACGGTTTCAATATCCTTGGTCATAAAGCTGACAGTGTCGGTCTTGGTCTCTATCTGATAAATCCCTTCAAGTTGGTCGACAGCAGCTGCAAATTGACGGGGTAAGGTCATCTGCTTCTCACAAGCTTCCTGCCGCATGGCAAAAGGTGTCGTGTCCCGAATGAGCTGTCCCTGATGCAAGACGAGGATACGGTCGGCAGTGTGTTCCACCTCTTCGATATAATGGCTGGAGTAGACGATGGTTGTACCTTGAGCCTTTAAATCAGTCACAATCTCCCAAAAGCGTTTACGAGTTGAGGTGTCCATACCGGCCGTTGGCTCGTCCAAAAAAAGAACACTTGGTTTTCCAATCAGACAAAGAACAAAGGCCAGCAAGCGTTTTTGCCCACCGGACAATTTATCCGTCAAGAGATTTTTTTGATTTTCCGTAAAACCAAGTAGCGTATCGATTTCCCTCAAGGTTAAATAGTCCTTGTAAATGGACTGGAAAAAGTCTAATAATTCCTTGACCTTGAGGCTAGTCGGCACAGCATTTTCTTGTTGCAAGAAGGCTATCTTAGCCTTGTTAGTCGTTGCTTTAGGAGGCTGTTCGTTAATGAGGACACTTCCTGTACTTGCTTTTTTGTCACCTAAAAGGCAGGACATGAGCGTGGTCTTGCCCGCCCCATTTGGCCCGACAAGGGCCACGCATTCCCCTTGATGGATGGAAAAGGTCATATCTGACAGAATGGGTTTTCCCTTTATGGTTTTGGACAGATTGCTTGCCTGTATCTTAATTGTTGTCATGACAAGCTCCTTTCTGAGGGGTTAGGTGAGGATATATAAGGCCGATGATGAGACTAGCAGGTAGGGACCAAGCGAGGTACTGAAGGGCAGTTGCTGGGAGGCTTGCTAGTGGACGACCAAACAGGATACAAGCGGCGTAGATTAGCACAAATGCGGTGATTGTAGGTGTTATGTATTTTTTCATAAGTAACTCCTTTTCGTTCTTGTCTTTAGTTTACTGGAAAAAGGCGGAGCTGATTAGTCGATTCTGTCATAACATGAGATGACATTTGTCATATCTGAGTGGTCAAGAGGTCTGTTCACTGGTCAAAATTATGATATAATAGAGTGTTATCAAATAGAGGTTTCATTCGCCTCGAAGGAGAAAAAAATGACTGAAAAGAATTTCTACATTACCACACCGATTTATTACCCATCTGGTAAGCTTCATATCGGCTCTGCCTACACGACCATTGCCTGTGATGTGCAAGCCCGCTACAAGCGTTTGATGGGCTATGACGTCTACTATTTGACTGGCCTTGATGAGCACGGTCAAAAGATTCAACAAAAAGCAGAAGAAGCCGGTGTTACACCTCAAAAATACGTTGATGGTATGGCTGTCGGAGTTAAATCTCTTTGGGAATTACTGGACATTTCCTATGATAAATTTATCCGAACCACGGATGATTACCATGAAACTGTTGTTGCAGAAGTTTTTGAAAAATTACTAGAGCAAGGCGATATTTATCTCGGCGAGTATTCTGGTTGGTATTCTGTCTCGGATGAAGAATATTTCACAGAGAGCCAACTGGCGGAAGTCTTCCGTGATGAAGACGGTCATGTGATTGGTGGAATTGCGCCGTCAGGACATCAAGTTGAACTGGTTTCTGAAGAATCCTATTTCTTTAAACTCAGCAAGTATCAAAAGCATTTAGAAGCTTTCTTTAAGGCCCATCCAGATTTTATTAGTCCCAACAGCCGGATGAATGAGATGCTGAGAAACTTTATTGAGCCAGGTCTTGAAGATTTAGCCGTTTCTCGGACGACCTTTACATGGGGCGTTCAGGTGCCTTCTAATCCAAAGCACGTGGTCTATGTCTGGATTGATGCTCTCTTGAACTACGCAACAGCTCTTGGCTATGGGCAAGCAGATACAACCAATTTTGATAAGTTCTGGACTGGTCAGACAGAAGTTAAATCATGGACAGATGAAGAGGGTAAAACTTGGGAATTCAATGTGGCGTCTAATGTCAATCACATGGTTGGTAAAGATATCTTGCGTTTCCACAGCATTTACTGGCCGATTATCTTGATGGCTCTAGATGTTCCATTACCGAATCGCCTAATTGCTCACGGTTGGTTTGTCATGCAAGATGGCAAGATGTCCAAATCTAAAGGCAATGTGGTTTACCCAGACATGTTGGTAGAACGTTTTGGTCTTGATCCGCTTCGCTATTACCTTATGAGAAGTTTGCCAGTAGGCTCTGATGGCATCTTTACGCCAGAAGATTATGTTGGTCGGATTAACTATGAGTTGGCCAACGACCTTGGAAACCTCCTTAATCGTACGGTCGCTATGATCAACAAGTACTTTAACGGTCAAGTCCCAAGCCTTTCTACTGGTCGGACGGATTTTGACGCAGACCTAGAAGCTGTGGCGACGCAAGCCATTGCAGACTACCACAAGTACATGGACCTGGTTGACTACCCACGTGCTCTTGAGGCTGTTTGGAGCTTGATTGCCCGTACCAATAAGTACATTGACGAAACAGCACCTTGGGTTCTGGCTAAAGACGAGGACCAAAAAGGCAACCTTGGCTCTGTCATGGCGCACTTAGCAGAAAGTTTGCGCGTGGTAGCTCATTTAATCGCACCATTTATGATGGAAACGTCAACTAGCATTGTTAGCCAATTGGGGCTTAGTGAGGTTGCGTCAATGGAAACCCTAACTTTTGGTCAATTCCCAGATGGCGTGACAGTGGTTGCAAAAGGTACCCCAATCTTCCCACGTCTGGACATGGATGAGGAAATTGCCTACATCAAGGACCAAATGGTTGCTGGCAAACCTGCTACGGAAAAAGAGTGGGTGCCAGAAGAGGTTGAATTGACCCTCAAAAAGCCTGAAATCAAGTTTGAAGATTTTGACCAGACTGAAATCCGTGTGGCAGAAGTCATCGACTGCCAAAAAGTCGAAGGCTCTGACAAATTGCTCCAATTCCGTCTGGACGCAGGAGATGTGGAGCATCGTCAAATTTTGTCTGGCATTGCCAACTTCTACCCAAATCCAGAAGAATTGATCGGCCTCAAAGTCCAAATCGTGGCCAATCTCAAACCGCGTAAAATGATGAAAAAATACGTCAGCCAAGGTATGATTCTCTCGGCTGAGCATGACGGCAAATTGACCCTCTTAACTGTTGACCCAGCCGTTCCAAATGGCAGCGTGATTGGGTAAATCTAGCCTTAAAAGAGTTGGAGAGAGTCTTCTTTCCAGCTTTTTTGTTTCAAATTTTTGAATATCATTTGTAAAAATAGTAGAATAAAAGTATGACAAAATGGAGGTGTTTAATATGGCAAAAATGGCGCATACCTGTTACCGCGTTCAGGATTTGGACGCATCCTTGAAATTTTATCAAGAAGCATTAGGGTTTGAGATTTCGCGTCGCCGCGATTTTGAAGAACACAAATTTACTTTGGTTTATCTGACTCTGCCGGGCGATGATTACGAGTTGGAGTTGACTTATAATTATGATCATGGACCTTATACGATTGGCGATGGTTATGGTCACATTGCAATCAGTGTGACGGACCTTGAAGCCTTACACGAAAAGCATGTAGCTGCTGGTTATGAGGTTACTGATCTCAAAGGATTACCAGGAACTGACCCGAGTTACTACTTTATTACAGACCCAGATGGCTATAAGATTGAAGTCATCCGCGAAAAATAAAACCATGTAAGATGCAGACGGAAAACCGTGTTGCATCTTTTTTTGTATTACTGCAATGATGGTTCTGAAAATTATCTCTAGTTTGCTAAAAAAATAACAATTTTTATTGAAAACGCTTTCTTTATAAAATAAAAAGGTGTATAATAAGGGTATTAAAGAAAGAGAGGTAACTTTATGGTCACACATCATCGCTTTAGTAATGAATTGCTTTCTAAGAAAAGCGGCTTTATTTCTCCTTTAAAGGCTACGGTTCAAACAGCATTTTACGGGAATAATGTGCGCGAGATTGAATCGATGGAAGAAGTTTATCACTTGGTTTCAGCTGCCCCTAATGCAGTGCTCCTTCATCAAAAAGTTGCTCACGCTAAAGAGCTTGGATTACCTGAAGATGCGCGTGTTATTCTCACCAATGATGGTGCTGTTGTTGGTCGTACAGCTAAAGCAAGACGGATTTTGGGACAAAAACCAGAAGAAGATGCAAAACTTTTGCCAATTGTCCGTGAAGCCGTCTACCAATCAAGCTTTTTCCCATTTTTAAAAGCTTGCGCGGTTGTGGGCTTAGATGAAGACTTTATGGTAAGAGCCCATATCACTATGCCAGAACACGAAGTAGCAAACCTTTATTCCTGGCTCTTAAATTTCCAATTCCTCAATGAAACCTACTATAAACGCCTCCAAGAGTCTGTTCCGTATGATGAAAATGATATCTATATTTTCTTTGATCCAACTTGGTCTCATCCAGACTACC
Source organism: Streptococcus rifensis (assembly GCF_053203525.1). Taxonomy (NCBI): domain Bacteria; kingdom Bacillati; phylum Bacillota; class Bacilli; order Lactobacillales; family Streptococcaceae; genus Streptococcus; species Streptococcus rifensis. The sequence continues at coordinate 9,169 of NZ_JBRUCW010000011.1, forward strand.
CAGATGGTTTAGCTTATTTTGACACCAAACACAACTGTGCGGCTATCTTGGGGATGAACTATTTTGGTGAAATCAAGAAAGGAACACTGACCATGGCTTGGGGAACAGCTGCTCGTAACAACTATGCAGCTTGTCATGGTGGGCTAAAAGAATTTAAAACCAAAGATAAGGCCCTCGTTGCATCTTTCTTTGGTCTGTCAGGTTCTGGGAAATCTACGCTTACCCATGCCAAACACAATGGCAAATATGATGTCAAAGTCCTTCACGATGATGCCTTTATCATCTCGATGGAAAATGGGTCTTCGGTGGCTTTAGAACCAAGTTATTTTGACAAGACTAACGATTATCCTGTTGGACACCCAGAGCAAGAATACTTTGTTACTGTTCAAAACTGTGGAGTTGCGCTTAATGAAAATCTTGAGCGTGTACTGGTCACAGAGGATATCCGAAATGGTAACGGTCGGACAGTGAAATCACGCTATTCAACGCCTAACCGTGTGGATAAGGTTGAAGAACCGATTGATGCTATTTTCTGGATCATGAAAGATGATGCTCTGCCACCTCTCATTAAAATTAAAGATCCCGTTTTAGCAACGACATTTGGTTGTACCCTAGCTACTAAACGGAGCACAGCTGAAAATACGACTGAGAGTCGCGACTCCCTGGTTATTGAACCGTATGCCAACCCATTCCGAGTATATCCTTTGGTAGATGATTTTACCAACTTCCAAAAACTCTTTGAGTCAGGGGTAGATTGTTATATTGTCAATACTGGAGCTTATCTTGGTAAGGATGTAACCAAGGAAGCGACACTTGCCTTGATCGAAGGGGTTGTTGATGGGACTGCTGATTTTAAACCGTTTGGTCCATTGGTAGGGTTTGAATATGCGGACATTGAAGGTTACGAAGTCCCTGACTTTGATGATGCGTATCTCTATTTGCTTCGCGATCGTTTGCAGTTCCGTTTAGATTTCCTTTTGCAATTTAACCAAGACAATCCAAGCCAACCTCTGCCAGTAGAAGCCATCAAACATGTTCAGGAACTGGTGAACCTTTTGCCTAAAAATGAAGCATCTGAAGAAGATTCAGAAGGATAGTGACTGATACTCCTTGCAAATAAGATTGAGGTTGCGCTACCATTGGTTAATAAGATGGGATTGTGATAATCACTAATACTCAACAAACGCGTTTGGAAAATGATGTCCAAGCGCGTTTGTTGAGTTAGGGCCAGTCTCAACTGAACGTGTATACCCTTTAAACGATTGAATAGCTCTAAGATTGAAAACGCTTCAAAACTTAATCTATTTTTGCTATAATAGAAAGAGAAAGAGGTGATTAGGATGTCAAAAAAACAGCAATTTAGTCTCCTTGGGCTAGTAGTATTGATTGTTCTTGGCTTAGGCATTTGGTTCGCTCAGCAAAAAAGACAAGAAAAAGTCGCCAATGAAGCTCTGACACAGTATGTCAACCATCGAATGGAAAGTCATAAATCCCTATCCGTTTATTCTATCTTTGAGCTTGATAAAAATGGCTTATCCTATGTGAAAACCCTTAGAACAAGCCGTCCAAACGATAGAAATCAAACTGATAATGCTGTGTTTGACCGCCGATATCAAGAATTACAAGAACAGAAAAAAGCAGACAAACTAGATCATGTCGATCTGGTCCATTTTGACTCTTATGTTTCTGACACAGGTTTACCATCAGTCAAAAGGATAACCCTAACGGAATGGTACCTTTCCTATAAGAATAATCAATTTCAGGCCAAAGGTGGACCTAGTCCGGTACTTGACACCTACTATGTTTTTACAGAAGGAACTCAACTAAACCTTGACGATACCAGCAGAACCCTTGACCGATTGACCTATTCGGATGTTTTCTCAGAGGGTGAGGCTTTTGAGAGTTTAGCCAAGGAAAAGATGGTTTCAAGCGGATTTAGTGAGACAGAAGCAGAGGTAAAGTTCACCGAGCTCAAAGAAAACTTAGACGTTGCCATTTTTGATCCCAGAACAGATCGTCTGGTTCTTAATTTTGATAAGGAAAGGATTTACCTGGAGTTTCCGTACAGTGATATAGAATCTTTCTTAGCGGAGGGTATCTTAGAAGAAGGAACATAACCGTACCGTTCGGGAATTAATTTTGAAAAAATCGTCAAAAAAGGACAGCATTTGTGCTATAATGGGTGGTATGAGTCAAAAGATACAAAAAAACACACCATTTAGTTCTCCTAAGCTTATTTGGTCACTCGCGGGTGGCCTCCTTTTATGCCTTTTAGTCTTTCTAGGATGGCAAAATTACAAACAAGAAGAAAGACGGAAAGCTTTGGAGGTGTCCGCCAATCAATTGTTAACCCATCAAATCCAAAACCATCAAGATCAAGGTCTTTCAACTCAAGACCGTTTGGACCGAGACAGCCATCCCCTAGCTCTCGTGTCAGTTCTAGCTGATTCATCAGGCAATCCGATAGAAGGTTTAGAAAATCTTCAAACGGAGCGTATCGCGCTCGCTTCAAACGATAATGCTATTGATTTGATCCAGTTTCAGTATCAAACCCAGGATAGTCCCTTGGGTGGAGTTAAGGATATTCAAGTGCTAGAGACGAGCTATAAGGCAGATGAAACAGAGTTTGTACCTTTTCAGGAGCAGTTGGAACTAAAACGGTTCTACTGGCAAGACAGTGGTGGTCTCTTCACTCTTGAAATCTTTTTAAGGGATAAAGAAGAGTTTATCAACCAGGTGACCAAAAAGTTAAGCCATTCCGGCTGGTCTGAGGAGGAGATTGCTTTATCTGCGGATCAAATTTTGCAAACGGCAGCATCCCTCCCGATGACTCTGACAGGGCACAGTTTAATCATTCCTTTAGGAACTCAGTATACTCCCGTTGAAATGCTCTATTCTGATTGTTATGAAGCCATCAACACAGATTTCTTGATTGGCGATGCTAGGGGAGCTTACGAAAACTACTTGGTTGAAAAAGCAGCAGAAGAAGAACGCTTAGCCCAAGAGGCTGCTTTAAGGGCCAAAGGTCCTAATCCTGTTGCAGTTGGTAAGGTTATTGCCTTAACTTTTGATGACGGTCCTGACCCGAACACAACCAAGCAATTACAGGATATCTTGCGCCAAAATCAGGTGAAAGCAACCTTCTTTATCCTTGGACAAAAGGTCTCAGGAAACGAAGCATTGTTGCAGGAATTGGTCCAAGAGGGTCATCAATTAGCCAACCACACCTGGTCTCATCCGAATCTAACCAAGCTATCATCAGCTCAGGTACAAGCCGAAGTCGGAAATACCCAACAAGCGATTTATAATGCAACTGGGGTTTGGCCAACTGTTCTAAGGCCTCCTTATGGTAGTTCTAATGCTGCTGTAGCGCAAGCAGCGGGTCTCCCGATTGTCAATTGGACGGTTGACACTCTTGATTGGCAATCTCGGAATACCGAAGCTATTTTGACCAAGGTCAAAGCCCATGTTCAACCAGGTGGTGTCATCTTAATGCATGATATCCATCAAACCAGTGTCGATGCCGTTCAACCAGTCATCGACTACCTAAAAGCAGAAGGCTACAGCTTTGTGACCATTAATGAGCTTTATGGGTATTAATAATAAAAGACATTTGCGGTGGGCAAATGTCTGAGATTGAAGACAAAATCTCTTTTGAAACTTTCCTTAGGTGATAACGGACGGTAGCGACTCCCTTCGGGATTCCAAACCTAAGTTTTGAGCCCAAGGTCTCAAAACTTCCGAGTGCCTGAAACGCAATGGTTTCAGGCACTTTTACCACAGCGGAAAGTTTCGATAATTGCTTGCTTAGCTCGCAAAAAATCAACTCTTTAAATCCTTGAAAGAACTTCGTAATGTCCTGTTGACAGAAAATTAGGGTTTGTCTACGTCCTCAGACATTTGCAATGGCAAATGTCTTTTTGGGTTTTTAATAGAAGCTAGTCTTCTAGGATAAAAGCTTGATTCTTTAGGCTGATAGCCTGAACCTTGGCGTATTTTTTGAGGGTTTTAAGCTCTTCGGGATGAGAAATGAGGGTAATGACAGCTCCGTTTTTTCCCATACGCCCTGTTCGTCCTGACCGATGCGTATAGACTTCTAGATCTCTTGGGACGTCGAAATTGATAACGCATTCCAGATTATCAATATCGATCCCTCGCGCAACTATGTCTGTGGCTAATAAGAGGTTGATCTCGTTAGCTTTAAATTTTTCAAGGATGATTTTGCGGAACTTAATATTGACATCACTGGCTAGAGAAACGACATTTGCAGACCTGAAAGTTAGTTTTTCGTCGCTAGCCCCTAGATCAGATAAGCTATTAAAGAAGACCAAACCTCGGAAATCAGGAATATTGGACATTTTACGGAGCAACTCAATCTTGTCTCGTTTAGAGACTTCAAGGTAATAATGGTCTATGTTACTGAGAGAGGTCGTTTCTCGGACATCGATAGTCACTGTGTCTTCAGCAATCAGATCTCTTTTAAACTTATCCGTCGCTGACATGTAAACGAGTTGGTAATCGCGAGGAGCATGATTGAGAATATGGTTAACAAAGTGTGCCTGGCTTTCTTCAAACAGTTGGTCAAATTCATCTAAAACCATTTTATCAACAGCCATCATTTTAATTTTTTTGAGTTTAATCAACTCCCAAATGCGACCAGGAGTTCCAATGATAATTTGGGGCACTTTTTTGAGGCGTTCAATCTGCCGTTTTTGGCTAGATCCGGAAATTAAAACCTGAGCAGTCAGATTGAGCGGTTCCGCCCAAGTTTTTGTAACATCAAAAATTTGGCCAGCTAATTCTGTATTTGGAGCCAGGATCAAAATCTGTTGTGCCTTTTGACTGGTCAGGGAGGAAAGCAAGGGCCAGAGATAAGCCAGAGTCTTACCTGTACCGGTTGGGCTAATGCCTAGGACACTTTTCCCGTCACGAATAGGCTCAAAAGCTTTTTCTTGGATCGGTGTAAACTGGTTAAAATTCAGCTGGTCTAGCTGGTCTTGCCAGATGGGTGGAAATTTGTTTTTCATAAGTCGGCCTCAAATTGGATGTTGGCGTCTTGACGCATCAAGGTCATGGTTTGATTGACTTGTTGCGCGACGGTCAGGAGATGAGTATAGAGGTCTTGATGCTCCTCAGGTTTGCTAAGGATCCTTTCAAAGACCTGAGCCTCTTCTAACATCAGATGCTGAAGAGGTTTTAGGGGAATGGTTCTGGTATTGCCATCAAGGCCACGAAACTGTGCCGATTGGAGTCCCTGAATATGGTTAAGAATAAGGGTTCCTTGATCCGTGTAAATCTCGTTAGCTAGGCTTGATTGCGCGTTTTTGCGGACGATCATTGATACCTGAAAGTTATCATAGATCAGCTGGCCACAGCCTGCCACATCGACCCCCGTTGGTAATAAATCAGCAGAATAACGAGCTGTTTTAGGCTGTCCAAATAATCTGTAGGCAGCATAAATCTCATAAATACCAAGGTCAACTAAAGCCCCGCCAGACATTTTCCCTTGGAAGGTATTATCGTAGATGCCAGCTAGTAAATTCTCCATACGGGAGGAATATTGCGCAAAGTTGAAGCTAGCACCATAAATGGTTTTGTCCTTTAAAAATGCTTTAATACTGTCAAAGTTGGCCTCATGGTAATTGCGAGCCGCTTCTAAAACCAGAACTTGGTTGCTCGTAGCAACCTCAATAATATGAGCAAATTCCTTCGGATTTGAAAAGGCTGGTTTTTCAACTATTAAATGTTTACCCGCTTCTAAAATCATCAGGGCTTGCTGATAATGCAGGCTATTGGGACTCGCCAGGTAAATCACATCGAGATCACTAGCCACAAAAGCTTCTAGTTCAGTAAAAAGCTCAATATCCCCATAAGGCAGGGCAAATTGAATAGCCGTTTCTAACCGACGTGAATAGATGGCACTTAGCATATAGCCACCTGCCAGTTGAGTGGCTTGAATGAATTGGTGGGCAATATTGCCTGTACCAATGATTCCGAGTTTTAACATAGCGTCTCCTTGTCCTGTCTTTCTTTCTAGATTATACCATGAAAAGGGTTGCTAGAGCATTTTTTTTCAATAATCTATGCCACAATCTGTCATTTTAGAGAAAGTTATACGCTTTTAAGGCCATTTATGATAAAATGAAAGGAGTGAAAAAATAGAGTGAGGTTAGGATGAAAAAACCTATTATTATTGGTGTTACGGGTGGTTCTGGTGGCGGTAAAACATCGGTATCCCGTGCTATTTTAGCAAATTTTCCAGATGAAAAGATTGCCATGATTGAGCATGATTCCTACTATAAAGATCAGGCTCATTTAACCTTTGAAGAGCGCATCAAAACGAATTATGACCACCCATTGGCTTTCGATACAGATCTGATGATTGAACAACTGAAGGAACTTTTGGAAGGTCGACCTGTTGATATTCCTGTTTATGATTATGCAGCGCATACAAGGTCAAATCAGGTTTATCGTCAAGAGCCACAGGATGTTTTCATTGTGGAGGGAATCTTAGTTCTTGAAGATAAACGTCTCCGTGAGTTGATGGATATCAAGTTATTTGTGGACACAGATGATGATGTGCGAATTATTCGTCGGATTAAGCGGGATATGGTTGAGCGCGGACGCAGTCTGGACAGCGTTATCGACCAATACCTCGGTGTTGTGAAACCGATGTACCATCAATTTATTGAGCCGAGCAAGCGGTATGCTGACATCATTATTCCAGAAGGCGTCAGCAATACAGTTGCGCTAGATTTAATCACCACAAAGATTGCAGCTATTTTAAGTGAGAGAAAGTGAACCTAATCCAGTAGGGTGACCTTGTTATTAAGTCAGAATCGGATGACGAGAGCATACCAGATGAGCTTTAATCTGTTATCCTCTGCAAACTTGAAGTGTATAGAGCTTTGGGATTACAATTTTTGCAATGATTCATCAGTTAAAAGCGTTAAAGGTGGAAAGGAGTACGATGTTAGCGATTGAACGGGTTGAGGAAATTTCACGAGAGAATTTACCAGCCTTAACCGTCCTGGCTGGGGATGATATCGGTCAATTTAGCCAAGTCAAAGCGCGATTGCTGGAAAAGCTGGCCTATGATCCCAGTGATCTGTCTCAGGCTTACTTTGACATGCGAGAGGCTAATTTTGACGATGTCGCCATGGATTTAGAATCCTTACCTTTCTTTTCTGAGGATAAGCTGGTATTACTAGACCATGTTTTGGATTTAAGCACTGCCAAGAAAAGGGTTCTCTCTGATGAACAGTTAGAGCGGCTGGAAAATTACCTGGAAAATCCAGTGGAAACAACTAAATTAATCCTCCTAATACCAGGTAAGTTAGATGGCAAGCGGCGCGTGGTTAAACTGTTAAAGCGTGACGCTCTCTTGATTGAGGCTAATGATCCCAAAGAAACAGAATTGCGAGCTTACTTTACCAGAGCCGTTCAGAAGATGGGCTTTGCCATGGAAGGCAGTGCATTTGAAACGCTTCTAGCTAAATCTAATTTTGATTTTAGTCAGATTCAACAAAACTTAGCTCTTTTAAAAGCCTATAAAGGGTCTGGCACGATTTCCCATCACGATATTGAAGTGGCTATACCGAAAAGCTTGCAGGATAATATTTTTGATTTAACGCAGCTCACACTTAAGGGGCAAATGGAACCGGCTCGCCAACTGGCCAAGGATTTGAGTTTGCAAGGTGAAGACGAGGTGAAACTGATTGCCATAATGGTGACCCAGTTGCGACTCTTTGCGCAGGTTAAAACCTTATTAGACCAAGGAAAAACAGAAACACAGATGGTTGGCATATTATCTGATATTCTGGGACGTAAGGTTAATCCTTACCAGATTAAGTATGCCTTGAGAGATAGTAAGAATCTTTCGATGCTTAAGGTTCAAAAAGCCCTAAAGGTTTTGATTGAGACGGACTATCAGATCAAAACGGGTGTCAATGACAAAAGCTATCTATTTGAAATTGCTCTGTTTAAAATAGCCTCTTGAATAATAGAGCGTAATTCTTGAAAAGGATTGCAAAAAACGTTATCATAAAAGTAATCATTAAAATGAAAAGAGGACAAGATTATGGCTATTACTTTACCAGACCTTCCCTATGCATACGACGCTTTAGAGCCGCAGATTGATGCTGAAACAATGACACTTCACCATGACAAGCACCATGCAACTTACGTTGCTAATGCTAATGCAGCTCTTGAAAAACACCCTGAAATCGGTGAAGACTTAGAAGCACTCTTGTCAGATGTTGAGTCTATCCCAGCAGATATCCGTCAAGCTTTGATCAACAACGGTGGTGGTCATTTAAACCACGCCCTTTTCTGGGAACTGTTATCTCCTGAGAAGACAGAAATTTCGTCAGAATTAGCAGCAGACATTGACGCGACATTTGGTTCATTTGACGACTTCAAAGAAAAATTCACGACAGCAGCAACAACTCGTTTTGGCTCAGGTTGGGCTTGGTTAGTGGTTAACAAAGAAGGAAAATTAGAAGTTACTTCTACGCCAAACCAAGACACGCCACTTATGGATGGCTTAAAACCAATTCTTGGTCTGGATGTTTGGGAACATGCTTATTACCTCAACTATCGAAATGTCCGTCCAAATTATATCAAAGCTTTCTTTGAAATCATTAACTGGGATAAGGTTGATGAGTTGTATAAGGCAGCTAAAGCATAAGAGAGTACCCCTTTTAATCCGAGAGTTTTCTCGGATTTTTTTGATTTGCCTGTAGAATCTCTACTAGAGATATGGTAAACTAGAAAGGTAGTACAATTTAGGAGAACAGTGTGAAGAAAAAGTTTATCAGTTGGATAATAGCCCTTGCTTTTAGCATACAGCCGGGAGTTGTTGCAGCCAATTCATTGATTGAGATAACACATAATGCTGGCTATACCGATTCCTTAGAAAGCAATCAACCCAAAGCCTCCATCGTCATCGATGCCAAGTCAGGCGATGTCCTTTGGGAGGATAACGCAGACACGCTTCGTGACCCTGCGTCGATGTCCAAAATGTTAGCTTTATATCTCGTGTTTGAGGCCATGGAAAATGGAAAATTTAGCCCAGATACGATTATAACCGCAACTGAAACAGACCAGGCAATCGCTAGTATCTATGAGATTAGCAATAACAAGATTGTGGCAGGTGTCGACTATACTGTTGCTGAGCTAATCATAGCGACTATAGTACCATCATCCAATGCAGCAACTCTTATGTTAGCTAACTTGGTTGAACCCGATCCAGATGCCTTTATTGATTTGATGTCGGCAAAGGCAGCTGAGCTAGGCATGACAAATACAACTATTAATAATGGAACAGGAGCAGTGATACGTGCTTTCCAAGGGCACTATGCGGTTCAGCGCCACGATATTTATAGTCCAAACGAGACAACTGTCCGAGATTGGGCTATCTTAACCTACCATTTTGTCAATCGTTTCCCTAATATTTTAGATTACACTGGGGAGTCCTACATCACCATCAAAGCGGGAACGCCTTATGAGGAGACCTTCAAATCCTACAATTATTCTCTTCCAGATGGCAAGTACGCCCTTGAAGGGGTCAATGGGTTGAAAACAGGATCCAGCCCGAGTGCGGGTTTTAACATTACAGCTACCGCTAAACGGGGCGACCAAGAATTGATTGCTGTTCTAATGGGGGTCGGAGATTGGTCGGACCAAAATGGAGAATTTTACCGCCACCCATTTTTAAATGCCCTCTTGGAAAAAGGGTTCTCAGAGTACGATTACCAGCAAATAGCACCAGCAGGAAAAGCAGAGGCTTCTGGGAAAACGGTCACGCTTGAGGAACCAATCTATGGCACTATTCCAGTTGGCCAAACAGTTGATTTGGTTTATGCCGATAATCATGTAACCGTTTCTAATGGCCTGACCAAGGTATCTCCCTTAGTGGCTGAGCAACAAGTAGTTGTTGCTAAATCATCTGGACTCTTTGGTTTTGGCAATTCAGATAGCACGGATACGAGTGCTCAAACCAATAAAAAAGGTGGCTTTCTGCAACTCTTTTTAGGGGTCCTATCAGCCATTCTTGTTGTTATTGGTCTGATCTACCTTATTGAAAAGCGGAGTCGCAAAGACCGCCGCAGTCATAAAATGAACCAGAAGAAATAGTTTTATCACCACAGGAAGCTAGATTTGCCTAGCTTCTTTTTTTAATCTCTTCTAACAATATATAAAAATGTTACATATTTACTTGACATTAAGACCTAATAGGTATAAAATTTATATATAAAATATTTATATATAAAAATTTCTAACATAAGGAGGACGACGGATGCACTTTCCGGTTTCGTCAACCTTGATTGAGTTTTTAGTGTTAGCCATCATCGAAAGACAGGATTCGTACGGCTATGAGATTAGCCAAACGATAAAGTTGGTCGCTAATATCAAGGAATCCACACTTTATCCTATTTTGAAAAAAATGGAACAAGCAGGTTTTGTGATAACTTATAAACAAGAACATCAAGGTAGACAGCGCAAATATTATGCGATTACAACGGTGGGGCGTGAGCAATTAACCTATCTCAAGGAAGAGTGGGCAAAACACACAGCTACCTTATCTGACATTATTGAAGGGAGATTACGACTATGACGCGCGAAACCTACTTAGCAGAGTTAGCCAGCTATCTCAAGAGATTGCCAAAGGCTGATTTTGAAGACAGTATGGCTTATTTTACGGAGTTGTTTGACGATGCTGGAGTTAATGGAGAGGCAGACTTAATCGCAAGTCTTGGAACACCAAGAGAAGCAGCTGCAGAAATTTTGAGCCATTTCAAAGTGACAGTTGACAATCAAAATAAACCAATGAATCCTTCAGAAAGTGAAACAGATGACCAAAATCGTTCAGAAACCTCTCAATATGAAAGGTTACCTGAATTTAATCATATTAACATCAAATTGGATTATGAAAATGTTATTATAGCGTCAACAGATCATTCATTTGGCCTTTCTCATCCAACATTGAAGTCTTCAATTAGATATTGTGTTAAAAATGGTGTTCTTGATATAGAGTCTCTAAAAAAAGATTATAGAATCAATTCTATTGGTATGGGATTTAGACATTTCATTAGCAAACAGTTTCAAGAGACAGACAACTTAATAATTAGTTTACCGAAAGACTATTCCCTTAACAATTTATCACTGAATCTTGGCAGTGGGGATTTTCAGTTAAAGGAATTGACAATTTTAGGTTGTTCCATAGCTCTCGGTAGCGGGGATGTGACCCTTGAACAAGCATCGATAGCCAAAGCGGAAGTCAATCTTGGTAGTGGGGATGTTGAAGTAGTAGATAGTAAGGTTCACCAGACTACGGTGAATACAGGCTCTGGTGATATTGAACTAACCTCCTCTCATCTTGAAGATGTCAATTTAAATACAGCATCTGGTGATATCATTGTGACTAATACTCAGACGAATTCAAGTATGATTGTTGCAAATTCAGGCGATATTGAGTGTAAAGGAGGACAGATTTCTCAAGTTGAAATGGTTGCAAATTCAGGTGACATAGACTTAGATATGCACTATAAAGGCCTAAATAAGATTGAGACAAGTTCAGGCGATATTACCATTAAAGGTTTTGAAGAGCATTATCATCGTTTGTCAGTTACTGCAGAAACACTTAGTGGTGAGATTGAAGTTTCACTGCAAGACAGTGGAGACAGAGTGTTTGAGGGTAGATATACGCATAGTGTTAGTGCTCCGTCTGATCAGTTGTACCTTCAGACAAACTGTGGCGATATTAGTCTAGGTTAAAAGTTCTTTTCGAAAACTTCTAAAGCTCAAACAGGCATTATGCCTGTTTTTGTGTTATAATAGATAGGTTGCAATTCTGTAACGTAATACAAGCCCTATAAGACAGCTTCGCACTGTCTTGCATGAAGACCTTGTCTTCCAATAGAAAGAAGAACACATTGAAATTTACAGAACTTAATCTGGCGGAAAACATCTTGTCAGAAGTCGAAAAAGCAGGCTTTACAGAGCCATCACCAATCCAGGAACAAACGATTCCACTTGCCCTTGACGGTAAGGACGTGATTGGCCAAGCCCAAACAGGTACTGGTAAGACCGCAGCCTTTGGTCTCCCAACCTTAAACAAAATTGATACTGAAAATCCTTTGGTTCAAGCCCTTGTGATTGCTCCTACCCGTGAGTTGGCCGTGCAAAGTCAGGAAGAATTGTTCCGCTTTGGCCGTGCTAAGGGCGTTAAAGTCCGCTCTGTCTACGGTGGCTCTAGTATTGAAAAGCAAATCAAGGCCCTCAAGTCTGGTGCCCATGTCGTTGTTGGAACGCCAGGTCGTCTCTTGGACCTTTTAAAACGCAAAGCTTTAAACCTCAAAGGGGTTGAAACGCTCATCTTGGATGAGGCAGATGAGATGCTCAACATGGGCTTCCTCGAAGACATTGAAGCCATTATTGAGCGTACACCAGTTGAACGCCAGACCCTCCTCTTTTCTGCAACCATGCCTGACGCCATTAAGCAAATCGGTGTTAAGTTTATGAAGCAACCTGAACACGTGAAAATCGCAGCTAAGGAATTAACGACAGAGTTAGTTGACCAATACTACCTCCGTGTGCGTGAAGATGAGAAATTTGATACCATGACCCGTTTGATGGACGTGGACCAGCCAGAATTGTCGATCGTCTTTGGTCGAACCAAACGCCGAGTGGATGAGTTGACGCGTGGTTTGAAACTGCGTGGTTTCCGTGCAGAAGGTATCCATGGAGACTTGGACCAAAACAAGCGCCTCCGGGTTCTCCGTGATTTTAAAACAGGCGGAATCGATATCTTAGTAGCAACAGATGTTGCGGCGCGTGGTTTGGACATTTCAGGGGTGACCCATGTCTACAACTACGATATCCCACAGGATCCTGAAAGCTATGTTCACCGTATCGGACGTACAGGTCGTGCTGGTAAGTCTGGTCAGTCCTTCACTTTTGTGTCACCAAATGAGATGGGATATCTGTCTATCATTGAAAACCTGACTAAAAAACGCATGAAGGGCATGAAGCCTGCGACAGCAGAAGAAGCTTTCCAGGCTAAGAAAAAGGTTGCTCTCAAACGCATTGAGCGTGACTTTGCGGATGAAACCATTCGTGCCAACTTCGACAAGTTTGGTAAAGATGCCCGTGAATTAGCAGCGGAATTCTCTCCAGAAGAATTGGCCATGTATATCTTGACCTTGACGGTTCAAGACCCTGAACATCAGCCAAAAGTTGAGATTGCGCGTGAGAAACCATTACCATTTAAGCCTTCAGGAAATGGCTTTGGTAGCAAGGGCGGAGGCCGTGGTAAAGGTAGTCGCCGTGATAACCGCGATGGCAACCGTCGAGGGGATCGTCGTGATCGCAGAGACCGTCGTGACGGAGGTCGTAAAGGCGACTTCAAAGGCAAAGATAGCCGCTTTGATAAAGAAAAGCGTTACCGTAAGGACCATAAAAAGCCTTTAAACACATCAAGCGAAAAATCAACAGGTTTTGTGATTCGTAACAAAGGAGAAAGATAAACTGAAAAAGAGCGAACCTCGGGTTCCTCTTTTTTGGTTAAAATCAGGCAATTTTCAGAAAATGTGCTATAATCACTAGTATCAATGTCTCGTATCACCTTAGAAAGGAGTATTTCCATGAAAACCATAGCTGTTTTGTATAATCCAGAGTCAGGATCAGGCGACAAACAGGCTCTTGTATCAGAACTCGAAGCCTACCTTCTAAGCCAGGGATTTCTTTCGGAAAATATCTCCTTAGTAGGGACGGAGTCCGCCCAACATGCCTTTGAAATGGCTAAGTATGCCACCTTAGCAGGCATTGACCTTGTCGTTACCATGGGTGGGGATGGCACCATAAATAAGATTGCTGCTGGTATTTATGAAGGTGGCGGCACCAGCTGTTTGGGGATTATCCCATCTGGAACGGTCAATAATTTTGCCAAAGCCTTAAACCTCCCCATGGACCGTCAAGCAGCTATTCGTAACCTTCTAGAAGGTGAGGTACGCTCCGTCGATCTAGCTCAAGTGAACGAGGATTACATGATTTCTAGTTTGACCCTAGGCATTTTGGCGGATATTGCAGTTGATGTCAGCCAGGAGGAGAAGCGACAGTTTGGGCCGCTAGCCTTTCTTAAAAATGCTTATAAAATCATTCGGCGCAATCGCAATTACTACCTCAATCTGGTGACCAATGATGCTGAGCGCCAAATCAAGACTAAATTTTTACTGATTACCATGACAGGTTCCGTAGCTGGACAAGTTCATTTTGACCGGGGCGCCAGACCAGATGATGGGTTGATGAGTGTATATTTATTGTCGGATTTTCGCTTTTGGCAAGTACTTCGTTACCTGCCTAGCTTTGTCAAAGGAAATTTTGCCAAACATCAAGAAGTCAAACATTTTCGAACATCAGAGCTCTCCATCAGTCAATACAAACACCGAAAAAGTCAAAAGGCGCGAACGCGCGTTGATGGGGATAAGAGCCAGTATTTACCCATTCATGTAGCTGTTCATCCAGGTGCTATCAAAGTCATCGTTCCAAAGGACAAGTCCTAAGTCTTTTTGCAAGACTCTCTTCAATTTTGAAGGGATAACCATTTACCTATGAATAATGTGAACGGGCTCAAATCAATCTCATAGAAGTCTGTTTAAGGGGAACAATTGCAAAGGAAATGGTTATGTAACAAAAAGCAAGAGTTCGATAATAGGAAATCACTTGCCATTTATACTAAAATAGCAAATAGGTCCGACCTTAATCGTCCACCTTATCAGAAAGGAAAGCCATGTCCGTCAATTTATTGTTTTCCATCGACAATGGTTATGTTGACCAGTTTAAAGTCACCTTATATTCCGTCGTCGAGAACTGTAGCCAAAAAGACCTGGCTATCTACGTCCTCCAACCCTCTGTTCTGGAGCAATCAGAAGCCGTAACAGCTTATTGTAAAGCTTTAGGCGTCAGCTATCACCCTATTGTGGTGGAGGATGCCTTATTCGCCAACGCGCCGACAACAGATCGTTACCCTAAAACCATTTATTACCGGCTGTTGGCGCATGAGATGTTACCCGATCATCTGGATAAGATCCTCTACCTAGATGCAGATATCCTTTGCCTGAATGATATGATGTCGCTTTACCAGTTGGACATGACAGGAATGCTCTATGCAGCTGCTAGTCATATAGAGGACAATGACATGATGGATTTTATCAATAAAAAACGTTTGCGAAACATCGAAGCTGCTTCTTATTTCAATTCGGGTGTGCTCCTGATGAATCTTGAGGCCATTCGCCAATCGGTTAGAGCTCAGGATATTTTTGAATACATCGACAAGCATCGGACGGTTCTCTTTTTACCCGATCAGGATGTGCTCAATGGCCTTTATGGACACCAAACTATTCTTATTCCAGAAGAAATCTTCAATTACGATGCTCGATACAGTCTTGTCTATCTCATGCGTAGCAATCGTGAATGGGACCTTGATTGGGTGATTAAGCACACCGTCTTCCTGCATTTTTGTGGCCGAGACAAGCCTTGGAAAAAAGACTACCGAGGACGCTTCTCGGGGCTCTATAAATATGTTGCAAGGAAAGCTTGGGAGGTCTAAGCTACTTTAAACCTTCTTGAAAGGAGAAAACCTTGATTGGATTGATTTATTTTATCGTCATTATTTTAGCCAATACGGTAGGAGCTGTATCGGGCATGGGTGGTGGTGTCATTATCAAACCTGTTTTTGATTTTATTGGTGCCCACGATGTGGCGTCTATCTCTTTTTACTCTGCGGTTGCAGTCTTTACCATGTCACTTGTTTCGACCTATCGACAGATTAGAAATGGTGTTCACATTGATGGTAAACAGACCGTTAGTCTGGCCTTGGGCTCTATTCTAGGTGGCTATTTAGGAAATGCACTCTTTTCCTTTATCCAATCCCAGTACCAATCCGAAAGCTTGACCCAAGGGGTTCAAATTATCCTGACCTGCTTAACCTTAATTTTTGCCTTCTTTTATTCCAAGCATTCGGGTTACTCTCTGCAATTAAAAGGCTTGGGCTACTACCTGCTTTGTGGCTTGATTTTAGGGACTCTGGCGAGTCTTTTGGGTATCGGAGGTGGACCAATCAATGTCTCCTTATTGATGCTGATGTTTGCCATGCCTATAAAGCAAGCGACTGTTTATTCTATTTGCACGATTTTCTTTTCCCAACTGTCAAAAATCGTAACGATCGGCTTAACAACGGGATATGGCGGATATGATAGGACCATTTTGCTTTATGTCATCCCTGCAGCTATTCTAGGTGGCATTATCGGAGCAAGTCTGAGCAAGATTTTGAGTGCTGAGCGCGTGGCTTCGATTTTCCAACTCGTTATCATTTTAGTCTTGCTAATTAACGTTTATAACGGAATCCAATTACTAGTCTGAAGCCGTGAAGTGATTCAAGAAAACCTCCCTTAGATTATTTCTAAAGGGAGGTTTTGTCATATGTATGTCATATATAAAGAAATTTAATCTTCTAAAAAAGTGACTTTTCCATTGTCGAGTGAAGCGATGCGGCAGACAGAGTGAACGTTGAGGCCTTTGGCATCTAGTTTAGCACGGCCATCTTGGAAGGATTTCTCAATGCAAATCCCGATCCCTGCAACCTTAGCACCGGCTTGCTCGACAATATCCACAAGACCAAGGGCAGCTTCACCATTGGCAAGGAAATCATCAACGATTAAGACAACATCGTCTTCATTGAGGTATTGTTTAGAGATGATCACTCGGCTAGTGACATTCTTAGTATAGCTATGGACATCTGTCTCATAGCGTTCTTGATTGGCAAGGGTTGACGGTTGTGTCTTTTTAGCAAAAAGCATAGGTACATCAAAGAGTTCAGCAGTTGCAATAGCTGGCGCGATACCTGAAGCTTCGATGGTAAAGATTTTTGTAATACCAGCATCTTTAAAAGTTGTATAGAACTCTTGCGCGATCTCACGGATAATAGCTGGATCAATCTGATGGTTCATAAAAGAGTCCACTTTGAGGACATTGTTTGGAAAGACTTGACCGTTTTTTAAAATACGTTGTTTTAACATACGCTTTAGCGTTTCTCCTTAAGGACAATATTGAGAATCAAGGCAGCTAAAGTACCAGTTGAGATACCTGAGGAAAGGATCATTTGAAGGGCACCAGGCAAGCCTTGAAGAATTTCAGGGCGAACGGTTACACCAATACCAAGGGCAAAGGCAACCGAAATGATGAGGAGCTCACGGTCGCCCAAATGGACAGTTGCTAAGGTTTTCAGACCTTGCGCAGCAACTAGGCCAAACATGATAACACCAACGCCGCCGAGAACAGGCTGAGGCATAACCGAAATCAAGGCGCTCAGTTTAGGGAAAATCCCAAGAATAGCTAAAATTAGACCAGCGATAATCATGACGTGGCGGCTAGCAACCTTTGTCAAGGCAATCAAGCCAACGTTTTGCGAGAAGGCAGTATTAGGACCAGCTCCAAATAAACCTGAAATCATGGAACCTACACCGTCGGCCAAGACACCAGATGCTGCACGATCGCTAGACACTTTGACGTTAGAGGCTTCACCAATAGCCATCATGATACCAACTGTACCGATGGTTGAAACGATATATGCTGGAACGAATGATAGGGTAGAGGCTAGGTCGAATTTAAAGCCATAACGAAGTACGTTAGGGATTTCAATCCAGGCAGCATCTTTCACAGCAGAAAGATCTACCATGCCAAGCGGGATACAAACCAAGTAACCAAAGACCATCCCAATAAAGACAGAAGCCGTGCTCCACATGCCTTTACCAAAGTGGTTAAGGAAAAGGGTAAAGAGCATGATAACAAAGGCAACAGCTAAGTTTTTTACAGAACCGTAGTCTGCTGCTCCAGAGCCTCCTGCCGCCCAGTCAATGCTGACAGGAAGAAGGGTAATCCCGATGAGGGCAACGACAATTCCTGTAATGAGTGGCGGGAAGAACTTCATTAGAGGTTTAATAAAACGACTGAGCACAATCTCAACTAATGAACCAGTGATGGTCGCAGCGACAATACCAGCGATACCGAATTTGGCACCAACGCTGATTGACGGGTTAACAAAGGTAAAGTCCGTTCCCATCATCCCAGACACACGAGAACCGATGGGGCCCAGTCCGCGTGATTGGATGACCGTTGTCAAACCAGAGGCAAAAATCGTCGCACCGACCATGAAGGATGTATCCTTAACATCAAGGCCTAGAGCACTCCCAACGACAAGTGGCACAGCAATAATCCCTGCAAAAGCAGCAAGAATATGCTGGAGCGCAAGCACAATGGCCACTCCCATAGGTGGTTTATCGTCAATCCCATAAACCATTTGGTTTGTATGTTCTTGAATAGTTGGTTTTTCAGTCATTTGACACCTCTTTTGTAAAAATAATAAGGATATTATAGACAAAAGACGGTTAAATGAAAACAAATTTATCTAAAATTAGAAGAATCATTCGTAAAAGACGAATGATATCTTTTTTGTTCATTTATATAATTCAGTTTTGACTGGCGACTACGGCGTTTAAAGCGAGATTCTGCAGACATAGCGGCTTCTTTGCTATCAAAGACTTCAAAATAGAGCAATGTTACAGGCAATCTTGCCCGTGTGTATTTGGCGCCCTTTCCCGCATTGTGCGTCGCCAGGCGTTTATCCAAGTCAGTCGTGTAGCCCGTATAGAGAGAATCATCAGCGCACTTGAGGACATACATATAGGCCTTTTTAGTTTCCATAGTAAATATCAAAGACCTCCTTAGTATAGCTACCGTCCTTCTTGTGGACAATCAAGGGTGGCAGGAATTTGAGACCTTCCGTTGATCCATCCTTAATCGCCTCTATCAAGATCATATTGGCTTCCTTGCCAACCTTGGGATAGATGAGTTGCAGACGTTTTGGCGCTAGCCGATATCTTGTCATCGTTTCAATGATTTCGATAAGCCGATCAGGACGATGGACCATAGCTAAACGACCGTTGGATTTGAGGGCCTGCTGACTGACCTTGCAGATTTCTTCCAGATTAGTGGCGATTTCATGGCGGGCGAGCAGGTAGTGCTCGCTAACATTCTTTTTGGAGGTTTCGGTGACCTTAAAATAGGGCGGGTTGCAGAGGATGAGGTCAACCTTCCCTCGCGGGACATGATTGAGCAAGTTAGCCAGATCGTCCGTGATTATACTGACTTGATCTTCTAAACCGTTTAAGGCAATGGAGCGCTGGGCCATATCGGCCAAGCGGTCCTGCAGTTCAACAGCGACGATCTTGGCTTTAGTAGCTGTGGAGGCAAAGAGCCCCACAGCACCGTTGCCCGAGCAAAGATCAACGATTAAACCTTCCTTAGGCAACTTGGGAAAGCGCGATAAAAGGACGCTGTCCACTGAGTAACTGAACACCGCCTTGTTTTGAATAATTTGCACATCTGTCGAAAAGAGCTGGTCGATGCGCTCTCCATCTTTCAAAATTGCCTTGGTCATGGTATAATTATAGCACATGATTTAAAATCAAGCAGTGCTTCACTGATAAAAAAAGGAGATTCTTGTGTTTTATGCTTATTTAAGGACAGTGGTGACCTTCCTGCTTTGGGTTGTCAATGGCAATATTCATTACCATAATACGGATCGCATTATCTCTAATGATGAGAACTATGTCTATGTCGCCCCTCACCGTACCCTTTGGGAAGTCGTTTTTATGGCCCATGCTGTCCGTCCCAAGGAATTTGTTGTGATTGCTAAGAAGGAACTGTTCACTAATCGGATTTTTGCCTGGTGGATTCGGATGTGCGGCGCCTTTCCCATTGATCGTGAAAATCCAAGTTCAAAAGCCATTCGCTACCCTGTCAACGCCCTAAAGAAAACAAACAAATCGGTGATTATGTTCCCGTCAGGAAGCCGCCACTCGACTGATGTTAAGGGAGGTGTTGCGGTCATCGCCAAGATGGGTAAGGCTAAAATCCAGCCAACGGTTTATGTGGGACCGAGGACTTTCAAGGGTCTTTTTAAGCGGGAACGGATCGATATGAATTTTGGCGAGCCTATTGACATCTCAGATATCAAGCGCATGAATGATGAAGGCATTGCAGAAGTATCTCGTCGGATTCAGGCTTCCTTTGATGCCTTAGATGCAGAAATGGTGCCCGTTCATGATAATAAGAAACCTAATCCCCTTATGTGGCTTATCTGGATTCCAGCTGCTCTGTTAGGAGTTCTTTTAATTCTCTTAACAGCGATTATCAGCCTCTTTGCACCATTTATCTGGGATGCTGAAAAACATCAAGAAATTAATGAAAACAATTAAAATACGTTTTTAACCTTCTTTACGAATTAAGAGTAAAGGAGGTTTTTTCATGTTTGAGAATATATTAGAAATGGTTAAGGAAAACAAGATGGCGGCAGGTCTTATTGGGATAGGAGTAGCGGTTGGACTTGCCCTTTTCTTTTTCCAACAACCAGGTCAAGTGGAACAAGTGCCCTCCGTCACCGCTTTAGCCAGCCAAGTCGTTCCCGAAGAAAAGGACAAGGAGTCTTTAGACCAAGCCTCGTCACCACAAAAAGACGACAAAAAAAGTCAGATTGAGGAAGAGAGCATCATGGTGGATGTTAAGGGAGCAGTGCGAGAGCCTGGGCTTTATCAGATGAAGCTGGGAGACCGTTTGGCTGATGCTGTGGCCAAAGCAGGAGGTCTGACGGAAGAGGCAGATGGAAAATCTATCAACCTTGCCCAAAAACTCAGCGATGAGGCCGTTATTTATGTGGCCAGTCAAGGGGAGGACATTAGCGTCATTACCAGCTCGGTTAGCGAAAAAGAAGGCCAGTCTGGAGAGAGCGGAAACAGTTTGATTAACCTCAACACAGCTAGCTTAGCCGAGCTGCAGACTATCTCAGGTATCGGTGCCAAGCGTGCCCAGGATATTATCGATTACCGCGAGGCCAACGGTGGCTTTAAAACGGTGGACGACCTAAAGAAAGTCTCAGGCATTGGTGACAAGACCATGGAAAAGTTGAGAGTTTATGTTTCAGTGGATTAAACGTTCATCTCTTCCGCCTATCCAGCTAGCCCTTATCCTCATCCTAGCCTTTTACACCCTCCATTTTCCTGGACCCATCACCTTTTCATTATTAGGCTATATCCTTTGGCGCTTTTTGTTTAAGCATAGCAGAGCAGTGATCAAGGCGAGCCTGATGATTCTGCTACCTTTTGGGCTCTTCTTTATCAGCCATCACTACCTCGCAGCGCAGACCAAACGAACAGCTCCAAAAGAAATCAGCCATCTTCAGCTAGTCCCAGACACCATCGGTGTCAATGGGGACAGTCTGTCCTTTCGAGCGAAAGCATCAGGCCAAACCTTCCAGGTCTTTTACAAGCTCAAAAATAAAGAAGAACAGTCCTATTTCCAAAAGCTCACACAGACTGTTCAGATGACTGTCCAGGCAGAGGTTTCTGAAGCGGAAGGGCAGCGAAATTTTGAGGGATTTGACTATCAGTCCTATTTAGAGACACAGGGGATCTATAAGATCGTCCAGCTTGAGCATATCGAGACTATCTCTCCTGTCACCAGTTTCAATCCCTTTGACCTGTTAGCCCAATGGCGACGTCGAGCTATTGTTTATACACAACAACAGTTTCCTGACCCCATGCGCCATTATCTGACAGGCCTGCTTTTTGGGCAGTTGGACAAGGACTTTGACCAGATGAGAGACCTTTACTCTAGTCTGGGCATCATTCATCTCTTTGCACTTTCAGGCATGCATGTCAGTTTTTTTGTAGATAAGTTTCGTTGGCTCTTGTTGCGCTTGGGCTTGACCAAGGAACTGGTCGATGGGTTGCAGTTGCCTTTTTCACTCTTTTATGCAGGAATGACTGGATTTTCGGTTTCGGTCCTGCGTAGCTTGATTCAAAAAAACTTAGCCAATCAAGGTATCTCCGGTTTGGATAATCTTGGACTAACGGTTCTGATCAGCTTCATACTCATGCCAGGTTTTCTTCTGACCACAGGTGGTGTCCTCAGTTTTAGCTATGCCTTTATCCTGTCCTTTATTGCTAGCGATGACCTAAAGGGGCTTAAAGGATCAGTCCTAACGTCCCTAAGCCTGTCCCTTGGCATCCTACCGATCCTCATTTGGCACTTTGCTAGCTATCAACCGCTCTCCATCGTCCTGACCTTTGCCTTTTCCTTGCTTTTTGATACCCTGCTCTTACCCCTTTTGACCCTCACTTTCTTGCTATCGCCTTTTTGGAAAATAGCAGAGCTCAATAGCTTGTTTATTGGGCTGGAGGCCATCATCCACTGGCTAGCAGGGATTGTTCAGCGACCCTTTGTCTTTGGCAAGCCCAGTCTTTTGGTTTTAGTTCTGTTACTGATCTGTTTGGGCTTTTTATATGATTCTTGGAAACAGCCAAAAATTCGCGTTAGTCTATGCTTACTTTTAATATCCTTGCTCTTTCTGACGAAGCATCCCTTGACCAATGAAGTGACCGTTGTAGATGTTGGTCAGGGCGACAGCATTTTTCTAAGAGATATGAAAGGTAGAAATGTCCTCATCGATGTGGGTGGAAAGGTCAGTTTTGCAGGCAAAGAAGAGTGGCAGCAGGGGCAAACAGACAGCAATGCAGACCGAACTCTGATTCCTTACCTGAAAAGCCGTGGGGTCGCAAAGATAGATACCCTCGTTTTGACCCACACCGACACCGACCATATCGGTGACCTCATTCCAGTCAGTCAAGCTTTTGATATCGGTCAAATCTGGGTCTCGCCAGGCAGTCTGACCGATGCGGATTTCGTTCAGGTCCTAGAAAGCTTAAACATACCTGTCCATGTGACGACCGTCGGTGACCAGATTCCCCTCTTTGATAGCTATTTAGAAGTGCTCTATCCCATGACGACAGGAGATGGTGGCAACAATGATTCGATTGTCCTCTACGGGCAGTTGCTCCAAACCCGTTTTCTCTTTACAGGGGATTTGGAGGATGGCGAGCTGGACTTGATCGAAACCTATCCTCACCTTTCCGTTGATGTTCTAAAAGCTGGCCACCATGGTAGTAAAGGGTCTTCTTATCCAGCCTTTCTTGACCACATCCAGCCTCAAATTGGCCTCTTCTCAGCAGGTAAGAATAACCGCTACCAACATCCCCATTCTGAAACCTTGGAGCGATTTGAAGAGCGCGGGATAACCACCTTTCGGACGGACCAAGAGGGCGCTATTCGGTTTACAGGGTGGCGCAGCTGGCGCGTTGAGACGGTGAAGTGAGGAATAGATTGCCGGTTAGATAATCGGTTTTAAAAATCAAAAAGAAAATTCTGATAATTCACACAAAAGTATTGACAGAGTTTTCTGAAAATGATAAACTAGGACTCATCATTACTTACAGGGAGTCAGCACATGGTATCAACAATGTCATCATCTTTATTGTTGCGACCCAAGGACTAATGCAAGAGCATTAGTCCTGTTTGGCTTACCAAGCGGGATGAGGAGTCTCGCTGGAGGCTCCTCTTTTTTGCTAGGGGGTCTTACAAGGTAAGCTCTCCTCTGAATATTAATGAACTGGGAGATTCCTGAGGTTTAAAAGAAGAAAGGAAACTGTAATGAAAAGACAGATTGAATTTTTAGACACGACTTTGAGAGATGGCGAGCAGACGCCGGGAGTGAATTTTTCCATCCAGGAAAAGTTGGCTATTGCTAGGCAGTTGGAGAAGTGGGGCATCTCAGCTATTGAAGCAGGTTTTCCAGCAGCCAGTCCAGATTCTTTTGAGGCCGTTCGTCAGATTGCAGGAGTGATGACGCAAACAGCAGTAACAGGCTTGGCTCGTTCAGTAAAGTCAGATATTGACACCGCTTATGAGGCCTTAAAAGATGCCAAATATCCTCAGGTTCATGTCTTTATCGCGACCAGTCCCATTCACCGAGAGTTTAAACTTAAAAAGTCAAAAGAAGAAATCCTCGAAGCGATTAAAGAGCATGTTAGCTATGCTAGGTCCAAGTTTGACGTGGTTGAATTTTCACCAGAGGATGCGACAAGGACAGAGCCAGACTTTCTGTTAGAAGTTGTTCAGACAGCAGTGGATGCTGGCGCCACCTATATCAATATTCCAGATACAGTAGGCTTTACCACACCGGAACCTTATGGTCAAATTTTTAAAATGCTAACGGAAAATATCCAGTCGGACCGTGAGATTATCTATAGCCCTCATTGCCATGATGACCTTGGAATGGCTGTAGCTAATACACTTGCTGCTATTAAAAATGGAGCAGGTCGCGTCGAAGGAACGATCAATGGTATCGGTGAGCGGGCTGGAAATGCTGCCCTAGAGGAAGTTGCTGTTGCCCTAAACATTCGTGAGGATTTTTTCCAAGTGGATAGCCCGATTAAACTTTCAGAAACCATGGCTTTGGCGGAGTTGGTTTCGCAGGCTTCTGGGATTCCGCTACCAAAAAACAAGGCTGTTGTTGGTGGTAATGCCTTCTCTCACGAATCGGGCATTCATCAGGATGGTGTGTTAAAGAACCCATTAACCTATGAAATCATCACGCCAGAATTAATTGGGGTTCAGAAAAATGCCCTACCTCTCGGCAAACTCTCAGGTCGTCATGCCTTTGTTGACAAATTAAAATCCTTAAATTTTGAAGTAGACGAGACAGAAATTAGCCGCTTGTTTGCAAAATTTAAGGCCCTGGCTGATAAAAAACAAGAGATTACTGATGCGGATATTAGAGCTCTGGTCTTAGACCGTGAGGTTCAAGATTTAGAAGGTTTCCAATTCGCGGATTTAAAGGCCATGACAGAGGATTCTGGTAAGGTGACGGCCCAAATCTTTATGGTCAATCAACAGGATGAGCAGGTGGTATTGGTAGCAGAAGGGCAAGGGTCTGTTGAAGCCATCTTTAATGCAGTCGACCAGTTCTTCAAACAAAAAGTACGTTTAGAACGCTATCAAATTGAGGCTGTGACAGAAGGTATTGATGCGCAAGCCTCCGTACACGTGACGGTTGAAAATATGGAAACCGGGACACTCTTTAACGCATCTGGCATTGACTTTGATGTTCTAAAGGCTTCGGCAGAAGCCTACATCAACGCCAATACCTTGGTACAGAAAGAAAATGCTGGCATTATTGGTCAGCGCCTATCGGAGAAAGATTAAATGACATATCAGATTGTAACGCTAGCTGGAGACGGCATCGGTCCTGAAATCATGACAGCAGGGTTGGATGTTCTTGCAGCAGTTGCCAAAAAAATCAATTTTGACTACGACCTAAAGGACTTTCCTTTTGGAGGTGCTGGGATTGATGCGAGCGGACACCCCCTACCAGCAGAAACGCTTGCAGCTGCCAAATCAGCGGATGCCATCTTGCTTGCTGCCATTGGTAGTCCCCAATATGATTCAGCAGCTGTTCGACCTGAACAAGGCCTCTTGCAGTTGAGGGAAGCCTTGGGGTTGTTTGCTAATATTCGTCCGCTCAAAATTTTTCCAGCTCTAGCCCACTTATCACCGCTCAAGGCGGATCGTCTGGAAAACTTGGACTTTGTCGTTGTGAGGGAGCTGACAGGAGGCATTTATTTTGGCAAACATGAACTAGACAAGGATTGGGCTGAGGATATCAATCGTTACACGCGGCCAGAAATTGAACGGATTTTGAGAACAGCCTTTCGCTTAGCCCAAACACGCCGAGGCAAGGTCACTAGTATTGACAAGCAAAATGTTTTGGCGACTTCAAAACTCTGGCGCCAAGTCGCTGATGAGGTGGCCAAAGAGTTTCCGGACGTGCAACTAGAGCATCAGTTAGTTGACTCTGCAGCCATGCTGATGATTACGCAACCGAGTCGCTTTGATGTCATTGTCACCGAAAATTTATTTGGCGATATTCTCTCGGACGAAGCGTCAGTTCTAGCAGG
Organism: Streptococcus rifensis; assembly: GCF_053203525.1. NCBI lineage: Bacteria > Bacillati > Bacillota > Bacilli > Lactobacillales > Streptococcaceae > Streptococcus > Streptococcus rifensis. Next base: position 35,079 of record NZ_JBRUCW010000011.1, read on the forward strand.
AAGTCTCGGCCTCATGCCGTCAGCCAGTCATTCAGAGACAGGTCCTAGCCTTTATGAACCGATTCACGGGTCAGCCCCTGATATTGCTGGTCAGGGCTTGGCCAATCCTATTTCCATGGTCTTATCCGTTGCCATGATGTTACGGGAATCCTTTGGTCAAGAAATCGGGGCCCGCATGATAGAAGAGGCTGTTGAGAGTGTGTTGTCTGATGATATCTTGACAGCTGATCTCGGTGGACGGGCAAGTACAGCAGAGATGACAGCGGCTATTATAGAAAAACTATGACCATAAAGGAAATATTAACGGGGCTCTTAGCTCTATGGAATATCTTAGTGTTCGCTAGCTATGGTTGGGACAAGTACTGCGCTGTTAAAAATCAGTGGCGCCTGCCCGAAAAGCTCTTACTTGTGGAGAGTTTCCTTTTCGGCGGTCTTGGAGCTTGGTTGGGTGGGCAAGTCTTTCACCACAAAACTCGCAAATGGTATTTTCAGCTGGTTTGGTGGGTTAGTCTAGCTCTCTTGGTAGGCGTTTATTATTGGATTTGGAATGGAGGTGTCCTATGAGCGGGCAGACAATTTTTGATAAAATTTGGGAGCGCCATGTCATAACTGGAGAGCTTGGCCAACCTCAGTTGCTCTATATTGATCAGCATTATATCCATGAAGTGACAACTCCTCAGGCCTTTGATGGCTTGAGAGAAGCAGGGCGTCGGGTACGGCGGCCTGATTTGACCTTTGGAACCATTGATCACAATGTTCCGACCAAGGATATTTTTAACATCAGGGACTTGATTTCAAAAACGCAGATAGATACCTTGACGCGTAATGTTGAGGAATTTGGGATTGAGACAGCAGTTCATGGCAGTGAGAAGCAAGGGATTGTTCATGTAGTAGGACCAGAGACTGGCCGTACTCAACCTGGCAAAATCATTGTCTGTGGAGATAGCCACACCGCAACCCATGGCGCCTTTGGCGCAATTGGCTTTGGGATTGGGACATCAGAAGTTGAGCATGTCTTTGCGACCCAATGTCTCTGGCAAGTTAAACCTAAGCAGATGAAGGTTGAATTTGTTGGCACACCGCAAGCAGGGGTGTATTCGAAAGACTTTGTCATGGCTCTCATTGCCCAGTATGGCGTTGGTGCTGGTGTCGGCTACGCCGTAGAGTACACGGGTGAAGCCATTGCACGCCTCAGTATGGAAGAGCGCATGTCTATCTGTAATATGACCATTGAGTTTGGTGCCAAGTATGGGATAATGGCACCTGATGAAACCACCTTTTCCTATATGAAAGGTAGAGAGTGCATGCCAGAGGCCTTTGAGGAAGCTGTGGCCGATTGGAAGACCTTGGTCTCAGATCAGGATGCTTCTTATGATAAGGTCATTACTATCGATGTCTCCAATCTGGCACCGATGGTATCATGGGGCACTAATCCAGAAATGGCTGTCGCCTTTGACCAACCTTTTCCAGAGATGAGGGATATGAACGATGAGCGTGCCTATGCTTATATGAACATGAAACCCGGCCAGACCGCACAAGACATTAAAATTGGTTATGTCTTTATCGGATCCTGTACGAACGCTAGGCTCAGCGATCTACGTCTAGCTGCGAAGTTTGTTAAAGGCCGACAGATTGCTGATCATGTCACAGCTATTGTTGTACCAGGCAGTCGGCCTGTTAAACGGGCTGCAGAAGCCGAAGGACTGGATAAAATATTCTTGGAAGCTGGCTTTGAATGGCGCGACCCAGGTTGTTCTATGTGCCTAGGTATGAATGAAGACAAGGTTCCAGAAGGTGTTCATTGTGCCTCGACCAGTAATCGTAACTTTGAAGGCCGGCAAGGTTTTGGAGCAAGGACGCATCTCTGTAGCCCAGCTATGGCTGCCGCTGCCGCTATCGCTGGTCGCTTTGTCGATGTTCGCCAGCTGCCTGAAACAAAGTAAGGTGTAAAAACAATTATGGAAAAATTTACAATCTATACAGGGACAACAGTTCCTATCATGAACGACAATATCGATACCGACCAACTCCTGCCCAAGCAGTTTCTCAAGTTGATTGATAAAAAAGGATTCGGCAAGTACCTCTTCTTTGAATGGCGCTACTTGGATAAAAAATACACAGACAATCCTGATTTTATCCTCAACCAACCCCAGTATGCCAAAGCAAGTATCCTCATTTCAGGAGATAATTTTGGGGCGGGTTCTTCTCGGGAACATGCCGCCTGGGCCTTAGCCGATTATGGGTTTAAGGTGGTGATTGCTGGCTCTTTTGGAGACATTCATTACAATAATGAGCTCAATAACGGCATGCTTCCCATTGTCCAACCCAAGGAAGTTAGAGAACAACTGGCTCAGTTAGCACCAGATCAGGAGATTACCATCGATCTCCCTAAGCAGGAATTGATCACACCATTTGGGACTTTTTCCTTTGACATCGATGACCAGTGGAAGCACAAGTTGCTCAATGGTCTCGATGACATCAGAATTACCCTGCAATATGAGGAGTTGATTGCTGCCTACGAAAAAAATCGCCCCAGCTATTGGCTCTGAGGCGATTTCTCCTGCTGACTATGTTAGAATAACATCAAAGAATTATTTGAGGATAGGAGGGAAAGACGATAATGGCACGTGTGGTCTATGTTCAACGGAATGCTTCCAATGCGGGTTGTGGTTGTTTGGCAATTCTTCTTTTGTTAGGACTTGTCTTTCTCAAGTCCTTTTGGCGCCCTCTGCTGATCGTTATTCTACTGGTTGTTATTTGGAACTGGCTCAAACAGTTTTTTTCTCCTGAGAATAGGGAAGATGACTCCCAAGGAATAGCTCCTATACCGCCAGATAGGAGTCGAACCATTAAAGAAGCAGATGTCATTGAGGATGATCAAGATGCCTGATATGGCTATATGGCTGTAGCCAAACTATGCAGAGCTGAGTTTAACAGCATGGCAGGGATATTAGCACTCAGGTCTTTTGGAAAAGGCCGAAACATTCTCTTTCTTGCTTATCTCAGTTTTTAAACATACTTTTTACCGGAATTCATCTATGAGAGCTGAATCGTTTATCAGGCTCTTTTTTTGTTATTAAATTTCCTTTTTGATAGGGAAAATATATAACTTTAAAACCGTTTACAATGTTGATTTATTAAGCTATTATGGAATTAAGAAAAGAAAATGAAAGGAGCAGTGATGATTACATTTCCAACTGGTTTTTTGTGGGGGAGCTCAACCTCAGGTCCTCAGTCAGAAGGACGTCTCCCAGATGATGGAAAGGGTGATAATACATGGGATCACTGGTTTAAGGAAACACCAGAAAAGTTTCACAATCAAGTTGGCCCTGAATTGACCTCTACCTTCTATGAGAATTATGAAAAAGATTTAGACTACTTGGTTGAGACCGGTCATACAGCATTTAGGACATCGATCCAGTGGTCACGTCTTATTCCAGACGGTGATGGAGAGGTCAATGATAAAGCCATTACCTTTTACAGAAGTGTTTTTGAAGGTGTAAAAGCGCGAGGAATTGAATTACTTGTCAATTTGTATCATTTTGATCTGCCTATGCGTTTGGAGGAAAAGGGGGGCTGGATAAACCGTTCTACGGTTCAGGCTTATGAGCGTTATGCACGTATTTGCTTTGAAGAATTTGGTGATTTGGTTGATCGCTGGATTACCTTTAATGAGCCGATTGTACCTGTTGAATGTGGTTATTTTTACCAACTTCATTACCCTGCAACGGTAGACCCTAAAGCAGGGATTCAAGTTGCTTTCCACACCCAATTAGCCAGCAGTTTAGCAGTAAAGGCATGTCATGAGGTTAGTTCTGATTATAAAATAGGAATTGTACTCAATTTGACCCCGGCTTATCCAAGGAGTCAGCACCCAGCAGATTTAAAGGCCGCTCGCATCGCGGAACTGTTTCAAGCAAAATCGTTCTTAGATCCTTCGGTCAAAGGGGAATATCCGCAAGAGCTAATTGAACTGATCAAAGAACATCATTTACTACCTGATTTTCAAGAAGATGATTTGAAAATAATCCGTGAGAACTGTGTTGACTACCTAGGGGTTAACTATTATCAACCACTACGTGTAGCCGCTCCTAAATATCTGCCTAATCCAGAAGCACCATTCTTCCCTTCCGTTTACTTTGACCATTATGAAATGCCAGGCCGGAAAATGAATCCGCACCGTGGTTGGGAAATCTATGAACATGGTGTCTATGATATCGCATGTGACATCAAGGAAAACTATGGTAATATCGAATGGATTTTGACGGAGAATGGTATGGGCGTTGAAGGGGAAGAAAAATTCCGTGAAAATGGAATGATTCAAGATGACTACCGGATTGAGTTCATCAAAGGCCATTTAAAAGAGCTTCATAAAGCCATTGAAGAGGGAGCTAACTGTAAAGGATATCTGCTTTGGACCTTTATAGATTGCTGGTCATGGCTCAATAGCTATAAAAACCGCTATGGTCTTGTCGAACTCGATTTAACAGATCAATCTCGTAAAGTTAAAAAATCTGGAAAATGGTTCAAAGAACTCAGTCAAAATAATGGCTTTTAATTAGAAAAGAGCAATCGATATGGTAAAACTTGGCTTTTCACTTTATCCAGAACATCACGACTTAGAAACCTTAAAAGCCTATGTGGATCAATTTTCTGACATGACCTGTGAACGGGTTTTTCTGAGCCTGTTGCAATTGGATCCAGAAGACATGATAATGCTTAAGCATTATAAGTCCATAGTCACTTATTGCCAATCTAAATCCTTTAGAGTTTTCGCAGATTTAAGTCCAGAATTTATAAAAAAATTAGGTTGGCAGGATGATTTGACGAAACGGGCATTTGAGTTCGGCCTTTCTGGGATACGTTTAGATGAATCCTATCCAGATCAAGACTTAGTTGATTTAAGCCACAATTCTTATGGTATAAAAATTGAGCTAAATATGAGCACTGAACCACATTTATTGGAAAGATTAGTTGCACTAGGAGTAAACCTAGATAATATTACAGCTTGCCATAATTTTTATCCAAGAGAATACACAGGATTAGGCACAGACTATTTTTTAAAAATCAGTGAGGAATATAGTCGATACGGGATTGAACGAGCTGCTTTTATCACTGCTCAGACGGCAGATACAGGTCCATGGCCAGTGTCAGAAGGCTTATGCACATTAGAAATTCATCGGCATTTGCCCCTTACGTCTCAGTATAAGTGGTTGTTAGCTTCTGATTTAGTGGACCATATTATTATATCTAATCAGATGGTATCTAAAACGGAATTAAGAACTATTCCCAAGGGTGAATTATTGACTTTAGATGTCGAGTTGAGGTCAGATCTTTCAGCCATTGAAGAGGCCATCATTGGCGAAAGACATAATTATCGTGGGGATATATCTGATTATGTTATTCGTTCTACAGGTCATCGACCAAAATACAGCCAATATAACATTGTACCCCTTCCTTCTAATAGAGAAGTGAAACGAGGGGATATTCTGATTGACAATTGTCTTTATGCTCGATATTGTGGAGAATTACAAATTGCTTTAAAAGATTTTAAGATTTCTGAGAAGACGAATATTGTTGGACGTATTTGTCAGGAGGATTTAGCACTTCTCGATCATTTAAAACCTTGGCAAACTTTCAAATTATCACGTCGAGAAGGTTAGCCCATTTCATTATTATTGTTAACAAACATTATCCAAATATAAGGAGGAATTATATGAAAACAATTATGCTTGTCTGCAATGCAGGTATGTCAACTAGTATGCTGGTAACGAAAATGCAAAAAGCTGCTGAGGCTAAAGGCTTTGACGCTAATATTTTTGCTGTACCAGTTTCGGAGGTAGATCAAGAGATGGCGAAAAACACAGTTGATGTGCTCTTGATTGGTCCACAGGTCCGTTTTATGCTAAAAGAGTACAAGGAAAAGTTTGAACCAGATACCAAGGTCACTGATATTAATATGGTAGACTATGGTACCATGAATGGGGAGAAAGTACTTGATAGTGCTTTAGCATTAATAAACGCTTAGGGGAAAAATAAAAAGAGGAGTAATTTATCATGGATAAATTTATGAACAGTAAGTTTATGGAAGGGTTCATGACCTTTGCAGGGAAGATGGGCTCCCAGAAACATCTGGTTGCCATTCGTGATTCTTTCATCGCAATGATGCCGATTACATTAGCAGGGTCCATCGCTGTCTTGCTTAATGTATTCTTTCGGGATATTCCAAATAGTCTTGGAGCAACAGGTATTGCTGAGGCTATGCAGCCAATTATTACCATAAATGGCTATGTTTTTGCAGGGACCATTGGCATTACTGCCTTAGTTTTTGCCTTTGGAATTGGTTACCACCTTTCTCAGGGTGATGGTGTTAACCCAATTGCAGGTGGTTTGATTTCATTTGCGTCTTTTGTTGCAACGATTCCACAAACCGTTAAAGTTGCTATCGACCTGGCAGGAGCTGAAGGAACAGCCCTAGATGCCCTTTCTGCTTTAGGACTTACTATTGCACAAGGCGACACTGGTGCATCATTAGATTATGCTCACAGTGGTGCTATTGGAACCTCATATCTTGGAGCAACTGGTCTTTTTACAGCTTTAATTATTGGTTTTATTTCTAGTCTTATTTATATCAAATTAACTAAGAAGAATATCATTATTAAGATGCCTGACTCCGTACCGCCTGCAGTTAACAAAGCCTTTGCTGCTATTATTCCTGGTACAATTGCTATTTATGTATCAGCAATTTTAGCACATCTTGCTATTGCGCTGACTGGCTCACCACTTAATGATTTGATTTCTACCTACATTCAACAACCATTGATGGGCTTGTCTCAAGGATTGTTTAGTGTTATTCTGTTGTCATTCTTGGTTCAATTGTTCTGGTTCTTTGGCCTTCATGGTCATAACGTTTTAGCACCAATCATGGATGGTATTTATGGTCCTGCCCTTTTGGAAAACACTTCTGTTTACGAAGCCACTCAGGATATCAGCCAACTTCCTTGGGATTGGACGCGTGGTTCCTTTGATGCCTTTGCGCAGATGGGGGGATCTGGTATTACACTGGGCTTGATTATTGCCATATTTGTCTTTTCAAAACGGCAAGATCATAAAACGATTGGCAAATTAGCAGCTCCAATGGGCCTCTTCAACATCAATGAACCTGTTATCTTTGGTATCCCAATCGTCCTTAATCCGATCTTCTTAATTCCATGGTTAATTGTGCCACCGGTTTGTTGTACGATTGCTTATTTAGCGACTTCTGCAGGGTTGATTCCACCAGTCTATCTTTCTGTTCCGTGGATTACGCCTCCGGGTCTCTATGCCTTCTTAGCGACAGGAAATAATATCATGGCAGCTTTGGTAGCAATCTTCAACCTATTCGTGTCATTCTTGATTTGGACACCATTTGTTATTGCAGCTAATCGCATGAATGTAGAAGAAGCGTAGTTTTCATATCAATCATGTTTTAAGAGTTTATATTTTTAGCAGACTTGGAATTCTGGTCTGCTTTTTTCATTTCTTTACGAATATAGAGATGGAGGTGGTGGTTATGTTAGTGGCCAAGGATCGGCATGGTCAGCTGGTTAATGCTGTCCATCAGGAAATCAAGAGGAATCAGGCCCCTTTTACTTGTCCTGGTTGTCTGGGGCAAGCCCGATTTAAAAAGGGGACAATCAATCGGCCACACTTTGCCCATGTGACTCGAGAACAATGCAGTTTTTTTGCGGAAAACGAATCTACAGAACACCTCAATCTCAAAGGTCATCTTTACAGGTGGGCCTCAAAAGATAAGTTCACCCATGTCATTCTGGAGGAATGTTTATCAGACATTGGCCAGATTGCGGATGTTATGTTAAACGAACATTTGGCTTTAGAAGTCCAGTGTTCGACTTTATCGCAAGAACGGTTGAAAGAGCGATCAAATCAGTACCATGCTTCTGGACGTGAAGTCCTTTGGCTTTTGGGACGGAAACTTTGGTTAAAAGAAACGCTAACTAAGCTTCAACGTGGTTTTTTATATTTTAGCAAAAATTGTGGCTTTTACCTGTGGGAATTGGACGAAGAAAACACTGTTTTGAGGTTAAAATATATGATCCATGAGGATCTCCGTGGGAAGGTCCAGTATTTGACCAAGGCATTTCCATTTGGGGAGGACGACTTGATGGCCTGCTTGCGGTTTCCATTTAAGGCGCAGTCGCTTCATAGCTTTGAAGGGAAAATGGATCATAGCATTGTTTCTTATGTCCGTCAGCAACTCTATTTTCAAAACCCAAGATGGATGGCCAAACAAGCCGAGGCCTACCGACAGGGGAAAAATTTACTGACTTATGGTTCAGAAGACTTTTACCCTCAGGTGACCCCCATTTCTGCTGATGGATTAACGCAAATCTCCCGGGATCTAAAACCCTATTACCAACAATTTCAGCGTTACTATGTTAGTAAAAAGGATAAGCGTTGCCAAATCCTTTATTCTCCAGCTTTTTATGATAAAATGAAAGATACGGAGGATCTTATACATGGTAAAAAATAGAACTGAAATCGACGAAAAATACACCTGGGACCTGTCCACGATTTTTCCAAGCGATGAAGCTTGGGAGGCTGAGTTGGTTGATATTATGGCAACTCTAGAGGAGGCTGGTCGTTTCGAAGGGACGTTGGCACAGTCAGGTCAAGCTTTATTAGAAGTAACGGAGGCATACTTGGCTTTGGCTCGTCGAATTGACACACTTTATGTTTATGGTCACATGAAAAATGACCAAGACACGCGCGAGGCCAAGTACCAAGAATTTAATGCTAAAGGTAAAACAGCCTATGCTAAACTGAGTCAGGTCTTTGCCTTCTATGAGCCAGAGCTCTTGGCGCTGTCTGAAGAGACTTTTAATCAATTTGTGAAAGAGGAGCCGAGTCTTGAGGGGTATGCCCATTACTTTGACCGTTTGTTCCAAAACAAACCGCATGTGCTTTCAAAAGCAGAAGAAGGTATTTTGGCGGCAGCTAGCGAGGTATTCTCAGCTGGACCGGAAACCTTCTCGATTTTGAATAACGCTGATCTGAAATTCCCAACGATTCGTGATGAAAATGGGGAGGAAGTACAATTGTCACATGGCAATTATATTACCTTTATGCAGTCTAAGGACCGTGATGTCCGTAAACGTGCCTATGAGGCCATGTATTCTGTTTATGAGCAATTCCAGCATGTGTTTGCCAAAACCTTACAGACTGCTGTTAAGACGCATAATTTGAATGCCTCTGTTCGTCATTTTGACAGTGCGCGTGAAGCGGCACTGTCTCGGAACTTTGTGCCTGAAGCGGTCTACGATACCTTGGTATCAGCGGTTAATAAACATCTGCCTTTGATGCACCGCTACATCAAGCTGCGTCAAAAAGTCATGGGGATTGACGATCTCAAGATGTATGATCTTTACACACCACTTGGTGAAGGAGACCCGTCATTTAGCTATGAAGATGCTCTGGCTAAAGCAGAGGAAGCCCTGGCGATTCTTGGTGATGACTACCTTAGCCGTGTGAAGCAAGCCTTTAGTGAGCGTTGGATTGATGTCCATGAGAACACTGGGAAACGCTCGGGAGCCTATTCTGGTGGCGCTTATGACACCAATGCCTTTATGCTTCTTAACTGGCAGGATAACCTCAATAATCTCTATACCTTGGTTCATGAGACAGGTCATTCCATGCATTCAGCCTATACCCGTGCTAATCAACCATACGTCTATGGTGATTACTCTATTTTTTTAGCGGAAATTGCCTCTACGACAAATGAAAATCTCTTGACAGAGCACCTGCTCAATGAAGTGGAAGATGATGCTGCACGCTTTGCCATTCTCAACCACTATTTGGACGGCTTTAGAGGAACGATTTTCCGCCAAACCCAGTTTGCAGAGTTTGAATTAGCCATTCACCAGGCAGATCAGGCGGGTGAGGTACTGACCAGCGAGTACATGAATGCTCTCTACGCAGACCTAAACGCTAAATATTATGGTCTTTCCAAGGAAGATAACCCGCAAATTCAATACGAATGGGCACGTATTCCGCATTTTTATTACAATTACTATGTCTTCCAATATTCAACAGGTTTTGCGGCGGCAACAGCCCTTGCTGAAAAAATCATCAATGGCAGTCAAGAGGACAAGGACAAATATATCGCCTACCTCAGTGCTGGAAGTTCAGATTATCCAATCAACGTCATGCAAACAGCAGGTGTGGATATGACCAGCGAGGACTACCTCAATGCAGCCTTTGAAGTCTTTGAACGTCGCTTGGAAGAATTAGAAGCCTTAGCTGAAAAACTGTATTCTTAATCTAGATGACTCTTACCTCTGGTAAGAGTCTTTTTGAATACAAAAAAGACCAGTGATAAACTGGTCGCAGACTGAAGACAAAGTTATTTTTGAAACTTTCCTTAGGCGATAACGGACGGTAGCGACTCCCTTCGGAATTCCAAACCTAAGTTTTGAGCCTAAGGTCTCAAAACTTCCTAGAGCCTGAAACTATTAAGTTTCAGGCTCTTTTATCACAGCGGAAAGTTTCCGTTTTTGCTTACCTCTCTCGCTAAAAATACATTATTTTAAATCATTAGCCAAACTTTTGAAAATCAATAATACAGAAAACAGGGTTTGTCTACGCTCTCAGACTAGTGATAAACTGGTCGAATTGGGATAAAGCCTTTACTCCATTATGTCCAAAACAGTTGCTGGAGGACTTCAAAGAGGCCCATGCTATAAACGATGATGGCTAATGGTTTTCCTAGTAGTATGATGGTGGTAAAGGTTTGATAAGACATCTTAGTCGTTCCTGCTAGATAGCAGAGAAAATCATCCGGAGCAAAGGGAAGGAAGATGGCAATGGCAAAGTATTTGGTAAAGTTACTGCTAGGATCTGTCCATTTTTCATATTTGGCAATCGTTTCTGGCTTAAAAAAGAGAGCTAGGGATGGACGACCAAAGCGCTTGGCGATGTGAAACCCTAAAAGAGACCCGATACAAATACCTGTGTAATTTAAGAGGAAGCCAAGAAAAGGACCAAAGAGAGCGACGCCTGCAATGGTTGAAATCCCACCTGGAAAGATGGGAATAGCGACTTGAATAATCTGCATGACAAAAAAGAGGACGGGACCAAAAACACCAGAGCCTTTGACAAGATTTTTGAGTTTGTTAATATCGGTCAAGTAGCCTTTATAAGCCAAATATCCCAGAAGGGCTAACAGACCAACCAGTAGGAGACGGCTAATGAAGGTGATTATCAGTCGAATGCGACGTATTCTTAAACTTTCTTTCATCATTTTTATTGTAGCGTTTTTTGATAGAAGAAACAACTAAAGAGGGGTTGTTAAGGGGGTAATCTTTGGTATAATAGAATAACAATTTAGGAGGGAATCAGTATGCTCGACATCAGAACGATTCGATTAGAAGACGAAAGTGCCTACCGAGAGTTTCAAAGGCTTTTGCAAGAGGAGAATAATCCGTTTGTGGAAGTTAACGAAGTTGATAATTTTAAAGAATTTGTTGCAAAATCTCAACTGCTAGAGACGAAGGGATTATCTGACGCAATGTCTCGTATGAGTCGTTACTATGCTTTTGAAGGAAATCGTCTGGTTGGGGAAGTGGAATGTTTTTGGGATGCTGATAAACCTATTATTCAACAATTGGGTCAGGTTGGTTATAAGGTCCTTAAAGATTATCGGAGACAAGGCGTTGCACATCAGCTCTTAGTATATGCAAAAAATGCCTTTATCCAGAAAAAACAGAAGGAAGTATTAGTGACTGTTAAAGAAGATAATCTAGTAGGGCGACGTTTTATTGAACAAGAAGGGGGCGTCTTTGAGGGATTTTCCTCTGTAACCTATTTTGAAGAATCGATAACAGTTGCTAGGTATTGGCTTAGAACAGGAGAAAAAGTATGCTCGACATCAGAACGATTCGATTAGAAGACGAAAGTGCCTACCGAGAGTTTCAAAGGCTTTTGCAAGAAGAGGATAATCCATTTATCAGACCGAAGATTTTAAAAGACGGTGAGTTTGCAGCTTTTGTTGAGCGGTCTAAGCGGCAAGAGACCCAGACTGATCATCCTGACTGGTCAACATCGACCAATTACTATGCCTTTAAGGATGGTCAAATGGCAGGTCGTATTGGATGCCGTTGGCAGTTAGAAAAGGGCGACTTGGCAACTGTTGGTGGGCATATCGGTTATGTGACCGCTCCAAATTTTCGCCAAAAAGGGGTTATGACAGCATTGCTAGCTTTTGCGCTCGAACGATACAGAGAACGTGGCATAACAGCTGTTTTAATAACAGCTGATGAAACCAATGTTGCCAGCCGTAAAACGATTGAAAAAGCCGGTGGTGTCTTGGAAAGCATTATTTCTATAGAAGATGGCAAGCGTTTGGCTCGTTATTGGATTCATGTTAAATAAGAAATAAGGCTCAAGTATTTGCTTGAGTCTTTTTCTGTGGTAGAATAAGACCATGGTAAATACATATAGTCAACACGCAAACCCAAATATGAGACGACCAGTGGTCAAACCAGAAATCGTTGATTTTATGCGTCAACGCCAAGCGCCAGTCACTGATCATCTCAAGATATTGGAAACTTTTGCAAAAGAAAATAATGTTCCCGTTATTCCACATGAAACGGTAGCTTTCTTTCGTCTGATGTTAGAGAGTATGGAACCCAAGAGTATTTTGGAAATCGGGACAGCTATCGGTTTTTCAACACTCTTAATGGCACATCATGCTCCAGAAGCAAAGATTACGACCATTGACCGTAATCCTGAGATGATTGCTTTAGCTAAGGAAAATTTTAAAAAGTATGATAACCGTCAGCAAGTGACCCTTCTCGAGGGAGAGGCTCTGGAAATCTTACCAGACCTCCAAGGACAGTTTGATTTTGTTTTTATGGACTCTGCTAAATCAAAATACATCGTCTTTTTGCCTGAGATTCTCAAGCGAACCGAGACAGGTGGGTTAATCTTGATTGATGATGTTTTTCAGGGAGGCGATGTCGCCTTACCGTTTGAAGAGATTAAAAGAGGTCAACGGGCAATTTATAAAGGCCTCCAAGCACTTTTTGACGCAACACTAAATCACCCTGACTTGACCGTGAGTGTAGTCCCATTGGGGGATGGACTTCTTATGATACGAAAAAAGAGTGAAAATGTTGTTTTACCAGATTAATTTAAGCATTTTTAAAGCTTTTGTGGTATAATAGTCAAGTTGATTCTAAACAAGGAGTACATCGATTTAATGACTAAAAAATCTATTTTAGGAACTGGTATCGCTTTGATTGCAACAGCTGTTATCTCTTCTGTTGCAACCTTATCTGTTACCTCTTCTACTAATACAGACACAGATATTATTACAATGAAAGGTGATACCATCACTGTTTCCGAGTTTTACGACGTTGTCAAAAACAACGGTTCAGCCCAACAAGTTTTGCTGGAGCAAGTCATTGCCTCTGTTTTTGAAACAAAGTACGGTTCTGATGTCACCGACAAAGAAGTTCAAGAAGCTTACGACGAGAGTGTTGCCCAGTATGGTGACAATTTCGCTGCAGCTCTTGCCTCAGCAGGCATGACAGAGGAAAGTTACAAATCTCAAATTCGTACCAATAAATTAGTTGAGTACGCAGTTGCTCAAGCAGCTGAAAAAGAGTTGACTGATGATGCCTATAAGGCGGCCTATGATACATATACACCTGAAGTAACTGCCCAAATCATCAAATTGGCTGACGAAGAAACAGCAAATGAAGTTCTTGAAAAAGCTAAGGCAGATGGTGCTGATTTTGCAGCCTTGGCTAAGGAACATTCTACAGATTCCGCGACCAAGGAAGATGGTGGAACTATTACGTTTGACTCAACGTCAACTGAAGTTTCTAGCCAACTTCAGGAAGCCATTTTTGCCCTTGAAGTTGGAAAAGTTGGTGATTCTGTTGTAGCTGTAATTGATCCATCAACTTATGCAACAAGTTACTATGTGGTCAAACTGAATGAGAAAACAGAGAAATCTGACAACTGGGAAGACTATAAGGATATCTTAAAAGAAGCTATTCTGACTCAGAAAAAATCAGATGCTAGCTTCATTACAGGTGTTGTTGCAGATGAGCTGCAGGCAGCAAATGTTAAAGTGAAAGATGAAGCATTCCAAAGCATCTTATCTCAATACATCACATCAGATAGTTCATCAACTTCAGATAGCTCATCAGCTTCATCTGAAGAATAAGGAAAAACAAGAATCATCTCTCCTCAAAAGCAAATTCAGGGAAGTGGCGGTTAGTGCGAGCCACCTTTGCTGGAGAGATGTTGCTACTTGTTTAACAACTGAGTGGAAACACTCTACATAGTCGAGCTTTGGCTCAATGAGGATGACAAGTTCATCGAATGAAGGTGGTACCGCGGTTTTCGCCCTTCGTTTGATGGACTTCATTTGTTTCAAAGGAGGAAACATTATGTCTAAAAGATATCAAATAAAGCAAAAAATGTGGTCATTGGGTGGTAAATTTACAATACATGATGAAGCGGGAATGCCTGCTTATGAAGTAACTGGAAGCTTTTTGAAGATTCCTAAAACATTCACCATTTCAGACATGAAAGGAAATCTCATTAGCAGGATTGAGAAGAAAGTCTTGAGCTTTTTACCCCAGTTTACAGTGACACTGACAAATGGACAGAGTTTTACAATCAAAAAAGGCTTATCACTTTTTAGACCAAAATATGAGATTTCTGATATAGGTGTCGACATTCAGGGAGACTTCTGGGGGATGAATTTTACCCTTGAAAAGTCAGGCCAAACCCTAGCTGAGATTCGTCAAGAGTGGCTACGAATGACATCGACCTATCAGGTAAATATCTATGAAGAAGACTATGCTGATCTAGTGATTTCTCTTGTCATTGCTATTGATTACGTCAAAGAACAGGACAAAGCTGCAGCTAGTTCTGCAACATAGCCTAAAAAAGAAAAGGAAAAAAAATGAAACAACTCTCATCAGCCCAAGTCCGCCAAATGTGGCTCGACTTTTTTGCTTCTAAAGGTCATGCGATCGAACCTTCTGCCAACTTGGTTCCAGTTAATGATCCGACTCTTTTATGGATTAACTCAGGTGTTGCAACTCTCAAAAAATATTTTGATGGATCTGTGATTCCAGAAAACCCACGGATTACCAATGCTCAAAAGTCTATCCGTACCAACGACATTGAAAACGTCGGTAAGACAGCTCGTCACCATACCATGTTTGAAATGCTCGGCAACTTCTCAATCGGGGATTATTTCCGTGACGAAGCGATTGGTTTTGCTTTTGAGCTCTTAACCAGTCCGGAATGGTTTGGCTTTGACTTAGACAAGCTTTACATGACTTATTACCCAGAGGACAAGGATTCTTATAACCGTTGGATCGAACTTGGGGTTGATCCGAGCCATTTGATTCCGATTGAGGATAACTTCTGGGAAATCGGTGCAGGTCCTTCAGGCCCTGATACGGAAATTTTCTATGACCGTGGGGAATCCTTTGACCCTGAAAACATTGGGGTGCGTTTGATTGCTGAAGACATCGAAAACGACCGCTACATCGAGATTTGGAATATTGTTTTATCTCAATTCAACGCAGACCCAGAAGTGCCACGTTCTGAGTACAAAGAGTTGCCAACTAAGAACATCGATACGGGGGCGGGTCTTGAGCGTATTGTGTCAATCTTCCAAGGGGCTAAAACTAACTTTGAGACAGACCTCTTCCTGCCAATCATCCGTGAAGTAGAAAAACTTTCTGGGAAAACCTATGACCCAGATGGGGACAATATGAGCTTTAAGGTCATTGCGGACCACATTCGTTCGCTAGCTTTTGCAATTGGTGATGGTGCCCTTCCAGGTAACGAAGGTCGTGGTTATGTGCTTCGTCGCTTACTACGTCGTGCCGTTATGCATGGCCGTCGTCTGGGCATCAACGAGCCGTTCCTCTACAAGTTAGTAGTAACTGTCGGCCAAATCATGGAAAGCTACTACCCAGAAGTGCTTGAAAAACGTGACTTTATCGAGAAGATTGTCAAGCGGGAGGAAGAAACATTTGCCCGTACGATCGAAGCGGGGAGCAGTCATTTGGACAGCCTCTTGTCAGACCTCAAAGCAGCAGGCAAAGATACGCTTGACGGCCAAGCTATCTTCAAGCTCTACGATACTTATGGCTTCCCTGTGGAATTGACAGAAGAATTGGCTGAAGACAATGGTTTTAAGATTGATCATGAGGGCTTTAAAGCAGCCATGAAAGAGCAGCAAGACCGTGCGCGTGCAGCTGTGGTTAAAGGTGGCTCTATGGGCATGCAAAATGAAACCCTGCAAAACATCACAGTAGCCTCAAGCTTTAGCTATGAAACCTTAGAATTGGACTCAGACTTAGTGGCCTTAGTTGTCGACAACGAAACCGTTGAAACGGCTGAAGCTGGACAAGAAGCCTTGGCTGTCTTTAGCCAAACCCCATTCTATGCGGAAATGGGTGGTCAGGTGGCTGACCACGGTGTGATCACAGATGCTTCTGGCAATGTCGTTGCCAAGGTTGTTGATGTCCAAAAAGCGCCAAATGGCCAACCGCTTCATGCTCTGGAACTGCTTGCAGATGTAGCTGTCGGTGAGGCCTATCACCTCGTGGTTGACGCTAAGCGTCGTTATGCGGTTGAGAAAAACCACACAGCGACTCACCTGCTTCACGCCGCCCTTCATCAGGTCCTTGGCAACCATGCTACTCAGGCAGGTTCCTTGAATGATGTGGATGTGCTTCGTTTTGACTTTACGCACTTCCAAGCCTTGACAGCTGAAGAATTGCGTGCCATCGAAACCCAGGTCAACGAAAAAATCTGGGAAGCGATCGCAGTTGAAACTATCGAAACAGATATTGATACAGCAAAATCGCTCGGTGCCATGGCCCTCTTTGGTGAAAAATACGGTCAAAGCGTGCGTGTCGTGAAAATCGGCGATTACTCCATCGAGCTTTGTGGTGGTACCCACCTTGCTAACACGTCTGAAATCGGGCTCTTCAAGATTTTGAAAGAAGAAGGGATTGGTTCAGGTACCCGTCGTATCGTCGCTGTCACTAGCTCTGATGCCTTTGCAGCCTTGCGCGAGCAAGAGGATGCGCTTAAAGAGATTGCCACAACGCTTAAAGCGCCACAAATCAAGGAAGTTCCAGCTAAGGTAGCTAGCTTACAAGACCAACTGCGTGAGCTTCAAAAAGAAAACGCAGCCCTTAAAGAAAAAGCTGCAGCAGCTGCTGCTGGCGATGTCTTTAAAGTTGTCCAAGAAGCAAATGGCGTTCGCTACATTGCTAGCCAAGTTCAGGTATCCGATGCAGGGGCTCTACGTACCTTTGCCGATAACTGGAAACAAAAAGATTATTCTGATGTCCTAGTTCTTGTCGCAGCCATCGGTGAGAAAGTAAACCTCTTGGTAGCCAGCAAGTCAGCAGACGTTCACGCTGGAAACTTGGTCAAATCTCTGGCACCGATTGTGTCAGGTCGTGGTGGTGGTAAACCAGACATGGCCATGGCCGGAGGAAGCGATGCTTCAAGTATTGACAAACTCTTGGCAGCTGTTGCAGACAATCTATAGACCCTAAATCCTCTGAAATGGTTCAGAGGATTTTTTAAACTATTTTTATAACTTGACCAGCTTTGTGAAAAAAGTTATGCTAGGATAAACTCTATTATCCAAAATAAAGTCAGAGCCTTGAAACTTGTAGGCGATGTCTCTAGGCCCTGTCACTTGGTTTTAAACAAAGAAAAAGGAGAAAACAATGCTTACGATTGCTTTTATTGGAAATGGTAAATCGACCTATCGCTACCACATGCCCTTTATTCAAAAACAGGGTCAATTTAAGGTGAAGACTATCCATTCCCGAACAGCGGGAACATGGCCTAAGATAGATGGGATTGCATACACTCATGATATCCAAGATGTGTTGACGGATCCTGAATTGGATCTGGTTGTCATCACAACCCCTCATACCGTTCACTATGAGTTAGCCAAAGCCTGTTTGGAGGCTGGGAAAAATGTTCTCCTCGAAAAGCCTTTTACTGAGACAGCTGCAGAAGCACGAGAGCTTTTTGCTCTCGCCAAGGAAAAAGGCCTGTTCTTACAAGCCTACCAGAATCGTCGGTTTGACTCGGACTTTTTAACAGTCAAAAAAGTAATCGAATCTGGGAAGTTAGGGGAATTGCTGGAGCTGGAGATGCATTTTGACTATTTTCGTCCAGAAATTCCTGAGTCAATTGATTTTTTTGATAATGCGACTAGCTACCTCTATGGCCATGCCTGTCATACTCTAGACCAAGTCATTTCTTATTTTGGTTTCCCAAAAAAGGTCCATTATGATGTTCGCCAGCTTCTTGGAGACGGTCGGATGAATGATTATTTTGACCTCGATTTGTACTATGAGGGCCCACTTAAAATATCAGTGAAGTCTTCCTATTTCCGCTTGAAAGAACGACCAAGTTTCATCGTTTACGGCAAAAAAGGGGTCTTTGTCAAGGAAAGCAAGGACCGTCAAGAAGCAGACCTCAAACGCTTCTACATGCCTACCAACCCAGATTTCGGCCTCGATTTTCCAGAACACTACGGCACCTTAACCTACATTGATGACAGAGGGCAGTACCGTGAAGAAAAAGTCATCAGTGAAGTTGGCGATTACACCACCTATTACCAACATGTTTATGAAACTCTAGCTAATGAAGCTCCAAAATTAATCAAGGATGAAGAAACGATTGCCCTTATGGAAATGCTTGAAGAAGGGTTAAAGATACTTAAATAAGGAGAATACATGTTTCAAGATGCAGTAGCAATGGCTAATGCTGTTCGCGAGAAAGAAGTCTCAGCGCTTGAGCTCGTAAACGACAGCATTGCCAAAATTGAAAAGATGAATCCTGAGCTCAATGCCGTTGTCAGTAAACAGTATGAGGAAGCCAGAGAGAAGGCTGAATCTTTAACAGATAATGGTCAGCCCTTCTTAGGGGTTCCCTTTCTGCTCAAGGACTTAGGCCAGAATCAAGCTGGACAGCTATCTACTTCAGGTTCCAAACTCTTCGCCAACTACAGAGCGCAAAGAAGCGATTACCTGGTAGAGGTTTTTGAAAGCCTTGGCTTTATCGTCCTTGGACGAACCAATACCCCTGAATTTGGCTTTAAAAATATCAGTGATTCGCGCCTGCATGGTGCCGTCAATCTACCGCAAGATGTCACTCGCAATGCGGGTGGGTCAAGTGGAGGTGCGGCAACAGCAGTGGCCTCAGGGATGGTACCTTTAGCAGGAGCTAGTGATGGGGGAGGCTCTATCCGCATTCCAGCTTCCTTTAACGGCCTCATCGGCCTCAAACCCAGCCGAGGACGTATTCCAGTAGGACCAGCTTCCTATCGAGGCTGGCAAGGCGCCTCGGTTAACTTTGCCTTGACCAAATCTGTGAGAGACACTCAGCACCTGCTCTATCACACCCAACGCTATCAGACGGAGAGCCCTTTTCCTTTAGCGACACTAACTCGATCTGAGATTTTTAAGGAAAAATGGGAAAAGCCCTTAAAAATCGCTCTGCTAACGGCGTCGCCGATTGGGGGCCGTGTGTCAGACCAAGCCATTGCTGCCGCGACAGAGGCAACCAAGTTCTTGTCTGACCAAGGGCATGAGCTCACCCCACTCCAGGCCCAGCCTGTCGATGGGGTCACAGCCATGAAAGCCTACTATATCATGAATAGTGTCGAAACGGCCACCATGTTTGACGGGATAGAAGCCAGCTTAGGACGGCTTATGACACCAGACGATATGGAACTGATGACTTGGGCAATTTACCAATCAGGCCAGACCATTCCTGCCAAAACCTACAGTCATACCCTCAATATCTGGGATCAGTTCTCAGCTCAGATGGCTCATTTTCATGAAAAGTATGATATTTTGCTGACGCCGACGGTTGCTGATGTGGCCCCTAAGCATGGACAATTTGATTTATCAGAAAAGCTAAAAGACAAATTGCTCCATATTAGAGAGGTTCTATGCAGGAGCAGCATGACCTCATTTGGCAAATGTTTGCAGATAGCCTAGACTGGACCCCCTTTACCCAGCAGGCCAATCTGACCGGTCAGCCAGCCATTAGCTTACCGACTTATCGCAGGCCCGATGACCTGCCAATAGGGGTTCAGCTGACAGCAGCAAAAGGGAGGGAAGATCTATTGCTCCATTTAGCCAAGGATTTTGAAGATGCAGGCCTATTGAAATAAAATAGAAGATTGTGAAATGTAAAACGTTATTGTAAAAAATAAGTTAGAAAAACCTTGTTTTTAAAAGAGGAAAAGTCTGAAAATGAGTTTAAATTAGTTTGTGAAATTTTCAAGCAAATGAATTGAGAATAGGCTTTCATTATGATATAGTGAAACCGTTGGAATCTGCTCTAAAAAGGGGAGCGAGTCCAATCATAAAAATATTTTAGGGGATTCTTTGTCATGAAAAAGAAATTATTAGCATCACTAGTTGCTCTAGGGGCTACAGTTTTAGTCGGTTGCAGTACTAACAACGCAACGGAATCTACAACGTCATCTACTGAGGCAACAGTATGGGACAAAGTGCAAGAAGTGGGTGTTCTTAAGGTAGCGACACCAGCAACCCTTTACCCAACAAGCTACTATAATGACGATAACCAATTGGTCGGTTACGAAATTGATATGATGACCGAAATTGCAAAACGTCTTGATATTGATGTTGAATTCGTTGAAATCGGAGTAGCAGAGGCTTTTACTTCAGTTGATAGTGGTAAGGTAGATGTTGCCGTCAACAACTTTGACTCAACACCAGAACGTCTCGAGAAATACAATTTCTCAACACCTTACAAATACTCAGTTGGGGGGATGATTGTACGCGAAGACGACAGTTCAGGTATTGAAGCGGCAGACCTTAGCGACTGGACTGGCAAAAAAGCTGGTGGTGGTGCTGGTACCCAGTACATGAAAATTGCTGAAAAACAAGGTGCCGAACCGGTAATCTATGACAATGTGACTAACGATGTCTACTTACGAGATGTTTCGACAGGTCGGACAGATTTTGTACCGAATGATTACTTCACACAAGTGATTGCTGTTCAAATGATTACAGAAAAATTTCCTGACATCAAAGTCAAAATGGGAACTGTAAAATACAACCCAACTGAGCAAGGGATTGTCATGAGCAAAACCGATGAGACCTTGAAAGCAAAATTGGATGAAACTATCAAAGCGATGCAAGAAGATGGCACGATGAAGGCTATCTCAGAAAAATATTATGCTGGTCAGGATTTGACACAACCTCTTGAGGATGTCGATAATATTCCAGTCATCGATGTTTCTGACATCAAATAAAAGCACTCTTACTGAGTGGAGGAGAGTGGGACAGAAGTCATAATTTCAAAGAAATTGACTTCCCTTCACTTTTGCAGTTTTTAGGTTCAGGCTGAGAAGGTCTATCCCCAGACCTTCTCACTCCCATCTCCGCACAGTTGATTAGGAAGTCCTCTAACGGTTACGTGGCAAGCGTTAGAGGGCTTCCAATCAGCAGTGGCTCATTGGTGCTAAAGCACTAATGACCTGTACAGGGATAACACTAAAACTGGCAAAGCCAGTGAGTGTTACTCCCAACCACTGCGTCTGGTTTAACTGACGATAAATTAAGTTAGAAGGCTAGGACTTTTTCCAAGCCTCTTTTCTTGAATAATTTTGAAGGAGAAAGCAATGATTAAATGGGATGCCATATTTAGCCTTCCTTTAGCGTTTGAAGCCCTACCAAGTATTTTGGAAGGACTTCCTTACACGCTGTCTCTATCTTTGATAGGCTTTTTACTAGGTACCGTGTTAGGGTTCTTTGTGGCTTTGATGAAAATGTCGTCACTGCGTCCACTGAGGTGGTTGATGAACGTACACATTTCCTTGATGCGAGGGACTCCGCTGATGGTTCTCTTGTTTCTGATCTACTTTGGCTTACCTTTTGTCGGGGTTCAACTAGATGCTATTACGGCATCAATCATGGGCTTTACCATGATGTCGAGCGCCTATATTGCTGAGATTATTCGCTCCTCCCTTTCAGCAGTCGACAAAGGACAATGGGAAGCGGCAAGAGCCCTCGGGATTAAAACGACGACCATCTACCGGAAGGTTATTATTCCTCAGGCGATACGGATTGCCATACCTCCACTAAGCAATGTTCTCTTAGATATGGTTAAAAGCACGTCTCTAACAGCCATGATTACAGTTCCTGAAATTTTCAACAAGGCTAAAATCATTGGTGGCGCCAAATCTGATTACATGACGGTTTATATTTTGGTCGCCTTAGTTTACTGGGTGATTTGTACCCTCTATGCTTTTGGACAAGCAAGGCTTGAAACCAGGTTAGCAACCTATCAGTGAATCTGTATACGGTTTCAAAAGCACACTGAAAAAACACCAAAATCTCTTGTCAATTACCCTAAAATTGGGTAAGGTAGAAGATAAGATAGTGAAAAAAAGACACGTATGTGAAAGTGGTTTGATGTTGTCGACGATTCGTTAAATAAAACGGTACTGCTAAAAATACTAGAGAAGGAGCACTATGGTAGAAAAAGCTAGAAAGCTAAAAGCGCAGATACATATGCACTGGGAAAAAGACTATTTGCTACTACTGGCGATAGTGACTTTTGTCTATGCCATGTTAATGCCTGATAGTACAGGCCTCATTTCTAATTATCAAAAATTGCTTTTTCACCAAACCTACCTGATTCATGATTTTTTTGAAGTAGCTGGCATATCCGCTACCTTCTTCAATGTTTCTCTTCATTTTTTAGTCGCCTATTACCTTAATGTCCGTAATAATTTAACCCATTTAACTGGATTTCAATTGGCGGCAGCCGGTATTTTTATTGGACATTCTTTTTTTGGAACTCATGTGTTAAATATTCTTCCTATTATTTTAGGGGTTGTTTTCTATTCATGGTGGTCTGGCCAATCTTTTAAACTCCATACGTCTCAAAGTTTGTTTGCTACGTCGACAGCACCGCTGGTATCTTTTATCCTTCTCAACCAAGGCATCAGTATAACCTCGATTCTTCTAGCGACAGGTCTCGGGCTTTTCCTTGGTTTTGTAACACCTCCTCTGGCTGAAGCATTTCTAAAATTTCACCAGGGGTACACCCTTTATAATACGGGCTTTACGACTGGTATCATTGCTATGCTGGTTTATGCTTGTCTTCGCTATTTTGGGTTCGAAGTTGACGGTGTTTCCATGATCAGTACCCATGCACATCGCTATATTTTGATTTATATCGCCTTAATTTGTATAAGTTTTATGGTTGTTCCCTTAATTGGAGCTGACTTTGGTGAGCTAAAGGTGAAATTAAACAAATTGACCCACCGTTTCGGTCGGTTGCCGGATGATTTTGTGATGAAATATGGGCGTCGGACGACTTTTCTGAATATGGGATTGACTGGGATGGCCTTCTTAATCATCGTCGTCTTGACAGGGATACCACTAAATGGACCGATTGCTGGAGGCTTGATGTCGATTATCGGCTTTTCGGCATTCGGAAAGCATCCTCGTAATACCTTACCCATTGCTTTAGGTGTTCTTTTAGCTGGTTATTTTTCCTTAGGTCATCTGAATGATTTGAGTGTTATTTTACCCCTATTATTTGGAACAGCTTTAGCCCCCATTGCCGGATATTATGGTATAATAGTTGGGGTAATAGCTGGCTTTCTCCAATTCAACGTTGCACAAAGCGTTATTGGCCTGCATTTAGGGCTCAGCTTATACAATAATGGGTTCTCGACAGGTTTCGTGGCAGCCTTTATGGTTCCTGTCCTGGACAGTATTAAAGATCGAATTCCATTAAAGAAAGATAAAAAGTGAGATTTTAAAAAATGATTACTGAAAAAAGCAAAGCTACGCGCATCATGAAAGAACTTATTGGCTATTTTTTGGAGCATTGTTATTTTCAATTTGATGTTAAGTTTAACTTAGACGATGAAAAGTTTGACTTAACAATTTCAACGGCATCTAAGGATATTCCAGAACATTTCGACCATTTGATGGCTGATCTGAGCTTGGAGCGGGAAGTTGAAATCGATGAATATTATAATGCTTTACTTGGTGGTCACGACACCTATCATGATTATACCTTGCTTGGAAAAGCAGTGGACGAGTCATCAATCGAATTAGAGGATGGTGTCCTAACCTTAAAAGTGAGACGCTACAAACGTTAGTGACAGGGAATTAGTAGATATCTAAGCAGTGATCATAGATGTGTTCAGACCAAAACAATGTCGAGGCACATCTTTTTTAGTAACAAATCGTTTTTTGAGTTCATATAAACCTTCGCCATCTCTTAATTGTTTAAGAATTCTTCAATAATGTTAAGAAAAGAAACACAACCTGAGCATATAACTTGACAAGGTTGTGTTTTTTTGGTGTTTTATCTGTTTTTTTATTGTATTTTTGAGAAAAAAAGCACAAAACAATGGTATACTAGAGGTATGAATGGCTTGAAAGCGCCTTCTATATCATATCATAATAGAAAAGGTGGTCTTAATGAAGCAAATACGGTTTACAGAGACGGTTTTGCGGGATGCTCATCAGAGTTTGATGGCAACGCGATTGAGGACAGATGAGATGTTGCCAATCATGGCAGACATAGACAGAGCTGGCTATAATGCCCTTGAGTGTTGGGGAGGAGCGACTTTTGATGCTTCTGTCCGCTACTTGAACGAGGATCCCTGGGAACGTTTAAGACAATTCAAAAAGAACGCTCCTAATACGCCCCTACAGATGTTATTGCGTGGGCAAAACTTGCTGGGTTATCGCCATTATGCGGATGACATTGTTGAAAAATTTATTGAATCAGCTGCTAAAAACGGTATGGATATCTTTCGGATTTTTGATGCCCTAAATGATGTTCGAAATATTCAAGCCAGTGTTCAAGCGGTCAAGAAATTTGGCAAACATGCACAGGTAACGATTTGCTATACGACGAGTCCAGTTCATACGATTTCATACTACCAAAACCTGACCAAGGATATGGTGGCATTAGGGGCGGATTCGCTTTGTATTAAAGATATGGCTGGGATTTTAACGCCTGCATCAGTTAAAGAATTAATTCCTGCCCTCAAAGAGGTCACAGATTTACCGATCGAAGTTCACACGCATGCGACGAGTGGAACGTCAGAAATGACCTACTTGGCAGCAGTAGAAGCAGGGGCAGATATCATTGACACGGCTATTTCGCCTTTAGCTGGAGGAACGAGTCAACCAGCTACAGAAAGCTTAGCTGTGGTTCTCAATGAATTGGGTTATGAAACAGGTCTTGATGACCAAGCGCTCATTACAATCAGCGAGTATTTCAAACCGATAAAAGCAAAATATATCGAAGAAGGCATTTTAGCACCAAAAATCATGGGGATAGAGCCTCAGACTTTGCTCTATCAAGTGCCGGGTGGCATGCTCTCTAACTTATATGCCCAACTGAAACAAGCTAATGCCGAAAACCTTTACGATGAAGTGCTAAAAGAAGTGCCTAAGGTACGTGAAGACCTTGGCTACCCACCACTAGTAACGCCGATGAGTCAAATGGTCGGCACACAGGCAGTCTTTAACGTGTTGACCAAAGAACGGTATAAAATGATTCCAAATGAAATCAAAGACTATGTTCGTGGAAAGTACGGGCAATCACCTGCACCGATTAGTGATGCAATTAAGCAAAAAATTATCGGTGACGAAGAGGTTATTACGACTCGTCCTGCCGACTTACTTGAGCCAGAGTTTGAGCATCTCAAAGCTGACCTTTCCGGATTAGCCAAAACTGATGAAGATGTCTTAATCTGTGCCATGTTCCCTCAACTGGGTAAAGAATTTTTAGAGAAAAAATACAATCCAAAAGCCCAAGAAGTTGATGATGCGTCTGAAACCATTCGCATCGAAGCTATCATGTAAGGAGGAACCAAGTGGAAAATATTACGATTATGGAAGCCTTAGGGCTTTCTGCAGTAGCTATTATCGTTGTTATGATAGTGCTGGTCGGATTGATGGTTATCGTTAATGGGTTCAAATACATTAGCGGTTCAGAACAAGTAACTGTTGCCTCAATCCCGCAGCCAGCAACAAGTCCTGCACCAGCTGTGCTTGAAGAAGACGACGAAACCAAAACGGTTGCTGCTCTGACAGCCCTTATCATGGCAAATGATAACCAACAGGATAAAAAATACCGCATCACCTCTATTAAACGTATCAAGTAAGGAGTAGTTTAACACATGAAAAATTATCATATCACCGTCAATGGTAAAACCTACGATGTCTCAGTAGAAGAAGTCTCAGCGCAAGAATTTCAAGCTCAAGCTGCGCCAGCCCCTGCGCCAGCAACTTCTGTGGCTCCGGCAGCATCAGTTGCTAGTTCTGGAACACCAGTTAATGCGCCAATGCCAGGAACTATTGTGGCTGTTAATGTGGCAGCAGGCGATGCTGTAAAAGCAGGTCAAGTTCTCTGCATCTTGGAAGCTATGAAAATGGAAAACGAAATTGTAGCACCTGAAGATGGTACGGTAAGTAATGTCTTAGTTGCTAAAGGAGCACAAGTTGAAGCAGGTGCTACACTCGTCACATTATAAGAGTTGGGAGGTTCACCGTTATGTTTGATGCCTTAATCGAGATGGTCACATCTTCAGGCCTCTTTGCTTTAGATTTTAAAACCTTGATTGCCATAGGGATTGCCTGCATCTTTCTCTACTTGGCCATTGCTAAAGGCTATGAGCCTTATCTTCTCATTCCCATTGCCTTTGGAATGTTACTCGTAAACTTACCACTTGGTGGTCTGATGGATGCACCTGTTGATGGATCTGGAGGTGGTTTGATTTACTATCTCTACCAAGGGGTCGATAAAGGGATTTATCCGCCGCTTATCTTCCTTTGTTTGGGAGCTACTACCGACTTTGGTCCTTTGATTTCCAACCCTAAAACCCTCCTTCTTGGAGGAGCGGCTCAGGTTGGAATCTTCGTTGCCTTGTTAGGTTCCATCATGTTAGGTATGACGGGTCCAGAGGCAGCCTCTATTGGGATTATCGGTGGTGCTGATGGACCGACAGCTATTTACTTGTCGAGCCAGTTAGCCCCGCATCTCTTATCAACGATTGCCTTGGCCGCTTATTCTTATATGGCCTTAGTACCAATCATTCAACCGCCGATTATTCGTGCTTTGACGACCAAGGAACAACGTAAGGTTAAGATGGAACAGCTACGACCTGTTTCTAAAAAAGAAAAGATTCTCTTCCCAATTGTGGTTACGATTTTTACAGTCTTGCTCTTGCCATCGTCAGCTCCACTTATCGGGATGTTGATGCTTGGTAACTTAATTAAAGAATCTGGTCAAGTGCCAAAAATTACTGAGACACTCTCCAATTCCATGATGTATATTGTAACCATTTTGTTGGGCGTTAGTGTAGGTGCAAAAGCCAAGGCAGATGTTCTCCTATCGCCAGATACGCTTAAAATTATCCTTCTTGGATTGATTGCCTTTGCAGCTGGTACAGCAGCTGGCGTTCTCATGGGACGTCTGATGTACCGCTTGACCAAAGGGAAAATTAATCCAATGATTGGTGCAGCGGGGGTATCGGCTGTTCCTATGGCTGCTCGTGTTGTTCAAGGTGTCGGTGTCGAAGAAGACCCATCAAACTTCTTATTGATGCATGCCATGGGGCCAAACGTTGCTGGTGTAATCGGCTCTGCAGTTGCAGCAGGTGTACTTTTACAATATTTTGGATAATCTATTCGTCACAGCATTCAGAAAGGATATTTTCAAATGAGTTTTGATATTAAACAAGCAGGTTTAGCAGGGACCTTAGAGTCTTCTGATATTCAAGTGGTTATTGAACCAGCTTCTGAACAAACCATTGATCTGACGTTACAAAGTTCTGTTGAAAAACAATTTGGACGCCAAATCCGCAAAGTGATTTTAGAAACGCTTGACAGTCTAGGAATCACAGCAGCTAAAGTAGAAGCTGTTGATAAAGGTGCTTTGGATTGTACGATTAAGGCGCGTGTCATCGCTGCTGCACATCGTGCCAATGGTACTGTAGATGCGATTAACTGGGAGGAGATTGAAACATGGAACGTTTAAGAAGAACTATGATGTTTGTCCCAGCAAGCAATGCAGCTATGCTAAGAGATGCTAATCTTTACGGAGCTGATTCTATCATGTTTGACTTGGAAGATTCTGTTTCCTTGAAAGAAAAAGACTCTGCGCGTTTCCTTTTGTACCAAGCAGTTAAAACCTTTGATTTTGGAGATACTGAAACCATCGTTCGGATCAATGACCTTGCGGCAGGTGGTCGTGATGATGTTGAAGCCATGGTCCGTGCAGGTATTGACTGTATTCGTCTTCCTAAGACAGAAACAGCTCAAGACGTTATCGATGTGGCAGAGGTGATTACAGAAGTCGAAGAGAAAATTGGCCGTGAAATTGGCTCAACTAAGATGTTTTGTGCCATCGAAGGTCCAACTGGTGTCTTTAATGCCTTAGCAATTGCGACAGCTAGTGAGCGTGTTGTAGGGATTGCGCTTGGAGCTGAGGACTATGTAACGTCAATGAAGACTAAGCGTTATCCTGAGCGTAATGGGGAAGAACTCTTCTTTGCTCGTTCTATGATCGTTCATGCAGCACGTGCTGCAGGTATCGCAGCTGTCGATACAGTTTTCTCTGATGTAAACGATATGGAAAACTTCCGTCGTGAAGTCGAACGGATCAAACAGCTTGGCTTTGATGGCAAATCCGTCATCAACCCACGTCAAATTCCTGTGGTCAACGAAGTCTTTGCCCCAACAGAAAAAGAAATTGACAACGCACGCCAAGTTATGTTTGCCATTGCAGATGCTGAAGCTAAAGGGTCTGGTGTCGTTTCCCTAAATGGTAAGATGGTCGATAAACCGATTGTGGAACGTGCCCAGCGTGTGCTTGCCTTAGCCACAGCAGCAGGATTGATAGAAGAAGAGGAGGCTTAAGATGGTTGTAAACAAATTAGGACGAGACATTCCTCAAGAGTATGCGGATCAATTTGGTGTCTTTGTAGGTGAACTAGAAAACATCAAAGACTATCAGGAGTCAACGCGTAACATCAAGCCAGCTAAACCTCGTGATGAAAAGTTAGTGGGATCGATCCGTGAAGCGATTGAAAAAACGGGTCTTAAAGATGGCATGACCATTTCCTTCCACCACCATTTCCGTGAAGGGGACTATGTCATGAACATGGTCATGGATGAAATTGCCAAGATGGGCTTTAAGAATTTATCAATTGCCCCAAGTTCAATTGCCAATGTCCATGAGCCTTTAATCGATCACATCAAAAACGGTGTCGTGACCAATATTACCTCATCTGGACTTCGAGACAAATTAGGAGCTGCCATTTCTGAGGGGATTATGGAAAATCCTGTCGTGATTCGTTCGCATGGTGGCCGTGCCCGTGCGATTGCGCGTGGAGATGTGCATATTGACGTCGCCTTCCTCGGGGCTCCAAGTTCTGATGAATACGGTAACGCTAACGGTACTAAAGGCAAGGCCGTTTGTGGATCCCTTGGTTACGCCATGGTTGATGCTAAGTACGCTGATCAGGTCGTTATCATTACCGATACCCTTGTCCCATACCCTAACACACCAATCAGTATTCCTCAGACTGACGTTGACTATGTGGTTGTTGTTGACGAAATTGGAGATCCTAAGGGGATTGCCAAAGGGGCTACCCGTTTCACTAAGAATCCAAAAGAGCTTTTGATTGCAGAATACGCTGCAAAAGTGATTACAAATTCGCCATACTACAAAGAAGGTTTCTCTTTCCAAACAGGAACTGGCGGCGCTTCCTTGGCGGTTACACGCTTTATCCGTGAAGCCATGAAAAAAGATGGCATCACTGCTAGCTTTGCCCTTGGTGGGATTACCAATGCCATGGTTGAACTCCTTGAAGAAGGTCTGGTTGAAAAAATCATCGACGTTCAAGACTTTGACCATCCATCAGCACTCTCTATCGATCGCAATGCTGGTAAACACTACGAGATTGATGCCAACATGTATGCTTCACCGCTTAGCAAGGGGTCAATGGTCAATCGTTTGGACACTTGTATTCTTTCTGCCCTTGAGGTTGATACAGACTTTAATGTTAATGTCATGACAGGGTCTGATGGGGTCATCCGCGGGGCATCAGGTGGACACTGTGACACAGCCTTTGCTTCTAAAATGAGTTTGGTTATCTCACCGTTGGTACGCGGACGCATTCCGACCTTTGTGGAGAAAGTCAATACCGTTATCACACCGGGGACTAGTGTAGATGTCGTCGTTACAGAAATTGGTATTGCAGTTAACCCGAACCGCTCTGACCTAGTTGAACACTTTAAAGACTTGAAAGTTCCTCAATTCACTATTAAGGAATTACAGGAAAAAGCTTATGAAATTGTTGGCAATCCTGATCCGATCGAATATGGTGACAAAGTTGTTGCCTTAATTGAGTACCGTGATGGAACGCTCATCGACACTGTTAAAAACATAAAAAATTAAAAAATTTTTGGGGGGAGGAAAATTTCATGAAAAAAATGAAATTTCTAGGTTTACCACCTGTACTAGCTGCAGGTCTTATCGTTATCTGTTTGATAACAATGTACACAGGGGCTTTGTCAAAAGACTTGGCAGGTGCCTTTGCTATCATGCTGTCAATCGGTGTGGTCTTTAATGAGATTGGCAAGCGTATCCCAATCTGGAACACCTACATCGGTGGTGGTTTGGTGTTGGCTTTCTTAGGAAGCTCTGCCTTGGTATATTTCAATGCTATTCCTGAGGAATATGTAGAGTTGATGAATTTTGCAACAGAAGATGCTAACTTCTTGACACTCTTCATCGTTATGTTAATCACAGGATCCATCTTAGGACTTGAGCGCAAACTCTTGCTTCGCTCAATGGCTGGGTACATTCCTGCTATCCTTGGTGGTGTGGCTGGAGCTGGCTTACTCGGAATCCTCTTTGGTTTGATGTTTGGTATCAGCCCAGCAGATGTTATGATTAAATACGTATTGCCTGTTATGGGTGGTGGTAATGGTGCGGGCGCTGTTCCACTCAGTCAAATTTATGAAAAAACGACTGGACAACCCGCAGCAACTTACTATAGTTTTGCCATTACAATCCTGACTATTGCAAACATCTTTGCCATCATTACAGCAGGGATCTTAAATGGTATCGGTAAAAAACAAACCAAATTGACGGGTGATGGCAAAACCTTGATGCGTAAGAGCAGTGAAATTGAAGTTGAAGAAGAAACTGTCAAGCTTTCTATGATCGACTATGGTGGTGCTTTCCTTCTTGCCTTGTCTTTCTATGCACTAGGCCGTCTCTTTAGTGAGGTCTTATTACCAACTGTCTTTGGTGTAGCTATCCATACCTTTGCTTACATGATTATCTTTGTGGTTATCGCTAACGCAACAGGTATCATTCCTACTTATGTCCGCAAGGCGGCAACAGTGCTTCAAAGCTTCTTCACGAAAAACATGATTCTCATCATCATGGTAGGTGTCGGTATCGATACAGACCTTGGAGAATTACTAGCAGCTCTTACCTTCTCAAACGTTGTCATGGCCTTGGTGATCGTTATTGGTGCTATCCTTGGATCCGCTATTGTCGGCTACCTTGTTGGTTTTTACCCTATCGATTCAGCTGTTACAGCTGGTCTTTGTATGGCTAACCGTGGTGGTTCTGGAGACTTGGCTGTTCTTGGTGCGGCAGAACGTATGGACTTGATCTCATACGCCCAGCTTTCTTCTCGTCTCGGTGGTGGCCTTGTCCTTGTCATTGCAAGTATTATCTTCGGAATGTTCTTGTAACCATAAAAATAGTATGAACTCAAAGAAGGCTGGACAGTTGCTCAGCCTTCTTTGAATGGTCATGGCAAAACGCCAGCCACTCAAAAAATAGGGGAAGAACCAGGTTGATTAGCTATTAGGCCTTCATAAGCTAGCAAAGAGATTCGAAAAGGGGATAAAATATGTTTGAAACAGGACAAGCCGTCACACTTCAGGATGTCTTACATGCGCGGGAATCAAGAGTTCAACTGCAAAATAAGCTTTTAGACCAATTTGAAGGGAATACCCTTATTAACTACAAATGCAATATTCCTGGACCCATTAAGAATAATTCATCCATCAGAACTCTTTTTCAAGAAGGACTAGATGAAATCGCTCAGACAATCATTGCCGAAAATATTCAGGTGATTGAGCAAAAAGTGATTAATTGGAAAACGGGTCTTGAAAGCTTTATCGTTGTGCCCCTTTCTCCTAAAGAGGTTAAAAAATTGATGGTTGCAATCGAGCTAGAGTCTCCATTAGGGCGCTTATATGATATAGATGTCATCTATCGTGAACAGGATTCTAAGCTAGGGCAACTTCAAAGTGTTTCGCGTACAGAACTTGGATTTCCAGAACGCTCTTGTTTAATCTGTGAGCAACCTGCTAAAGCCTGTGGGCGCAATCGAACCCATTCTGTTGAAGAGATGCAGGCTTTTATCAGCCGACTTGCAAAGGACAATCATTTGATTTAAGCCTTACAATACTAAAAGCCCAGCAGATAGGGGTAAGACGTCCCTTCCTGCTAGGCTTTTTAATTCAGTTAATAGTGTATGACATTGTCCTGCGCTCTAATGTTTTCAATAACAGGAGCTGCTTCTGGACTTTTGAAATAAGCCAATGTTGATTCTGGAACAAGGTCTTTGAGACTTTCAAAATCACCTTGTTGGATCAGTTGGCGAACGGTTGAAGCGCTAATTGGATTACTGGAGATAGCTTTGCGAGGGACTAGGACAAATGAGATGCCTACCTGTGGGAGTATATCAGCCATGACTTGGTTGTAAAGATTGGTTACAAAACTATGCGGTTCCTCACCAACATAGCGTTTTTGAATTCCAAGTTTTTTAGCAATTTGACCAAAAATATGTAAATCAACAGAAGCTTGACTGCGAATGACCGCTTCACTGTCTTTTTGAAAATAACTTGGAAAAGTGGACTGGCTAATCATATAAGAATCCGTGTCATGATAGATTAGGTTGTCCAGATGAGCTGTCCCAGATTTGACCAGTTCCTTTCGAACAGAAAAAGGTACCAGACTGCTGTCTTCGCTAACAATAAAGAGGTGGACAAGGTCATTTTCCTGCGCAGCTTTTTCAACTAAATAGAGGTGGCCAAGCGTGAAAGGATTAGCATTCATGACCACGGCGGCTACTGATGAAGCACTGTGTTTAGAATTCTCAAGCTTGCTTAAATAATCTTGGAAGCCATTTTTTTTATTTTCCAAAAAGACTATGTCTTGACTTCTAACGATTTCGTAAAAACCTAAGTCACTAAAAAACTGGGCCGTTTCTGGTTTGGTATACAAAAAGAGGTGTCTATTGCCTCTTTCAAACTGATAGGTTGATAGATGGCTGAGGATGAGGTTCATCAAGCCTTCACCTTGATAGGTATGATCAACTGCTAGGCATCTCAGCGTGTTACCATAACAAGATCCAGTAGCAACCAATTGATTATCGTCATAAATGCCGCAACTGTAATCAAGATTAGCGTCTTTTTGAATCCCTTCTTTTGTTAATAATTCTGTAATATGCTGTTGGCCTTTTTTGTCAAAAGGGTAAATGGTAGAAACCGTCCAAGACATAGAAACTCCTCTCTTGTGATGCGACATCCTTTGCTAAATTAATCCTTCTAATTGCATAAAGAAGTAGCCAAGTGCGAGAAGATCAGCACTGCCCCCAGGGCTAAGATGGCGCTGTATTAACGTTTGGTCATAATCTGTCAGCCACTGGTAGAACTCCTCGGTGGCCAAGTTTTGAGCAGTGACGGTATGGCATTCTTCTTTGATGGTTTCCCAGGCTTTAATGCCTCCACGATGGATGATATTGCCGTCCTCGACCTCGCTCATCAGGAGGACTAAAGTCCTCAAAAAAGCTTCTTCTTTACTATACTGGGTTAAATAATTTCTAAGCGCTGGTAACAAAAGATCCTGCAAGGTCTGATAGCCTGATGCTGCTTCGCCCCTGATACCTGTTAGTCCATGTTCAAGGAAGAGCTTCTCTCCATAGGAGAGCTTTTTGGTCTGATCGATAGATGCAAAATCAGCCATGACACAATCATGGCACATTTCTTTAATGAGGCTTAAGACACTTTGGCTATCTGCAGCTGTTAAAAGCCCACGTTTATCTGTTTGACGACGGTAGTAGCCCAGTGCAACGAGAATCAGGGCAAAGGAAAAATTGGCCCCCTTATGCGTATTAGTGCCATTTGTGGCTTCAAACATCCCTTTTTCAGCTTCAATGCCAATTACTCTAGCGCGGCTAAAAAGTTGTGGCAAGGGGCCATGGTGGTGATTTCCGGCCTCTAGGTAGGCCTCAAAATAAGGAATGAGACTCAGGCTACTGTCGATAAACAATGTAAAATCCATATCCTGATGAGCACCCGTATTAAAGCGATCCACCAGACCAGGCTTTGGGCTCAAGCTAACCTCGTATAAAAGACTTTTACCAGCCATGGTAACGATGTGGGCATTTGAAAAACTATCCAATGTGACGACGCTCCATTTCATCTAAGATAAAACGAAGGGAGAAATCAAGGTGTTCATTGGTAATTCTACGAATGGTTTCCTCGTCTTTTTCTTTCATGGCTTCATAGAGTCCCCAATGCTCTTCTAGGGCAATGTGGCGGCGTTTCGAAGACCGAATGGACACATCTCTGAAATAAATCAGGTATTCTCTTAAGGTCTGAACGATGTTTTGCATTCGAGGCATTTGGCTTTTCTCATAAATAAAATGGTTAAAATCCGTAAAGTTTTGAAGTAAAGCGTCAACCTCATCAGCAGCATCTAACCGGTTCCCTTCTTCCAGGAGGAGACGAAGTTCTTCAAAGTCTTCTGGCGTCATGAGTTGGGCAGCCTTGATGGTAGCTAAGGAATCGAGGGCTTTTCGAATATCGAAAATCTCGTAAGCGTCTGCTAAGCTGACTCCACGGACCACGACACCGACCTTAGGAGTGTGTTCCACGAGACCTTCCTTAGCAAGCTCTTGCAGGGCATATCGGATAGGTGTTCGACTGATGTTTAACAGCTCTGCATATTCTTTTTCATTAATGCGCTCCCCAGTTGGTATTTCACGGAGAATGATTGTCTTTCGAAAAGCTTCATAAATGCTTTCCTTTAAGGTTTTTTGAGAACTCTGTTGAAAGTTTTTCTTCACACTGTCGATATAAGGATTCATAAACGTTCCTTTCTCATCATAAATCGTCGACTATCTATTAGATTACTACCATTATACACTAAACCTTCCTAAAAATGTAGCCTAGATTTTTTAAAGAATATCCTTAAAAGGGATTATTTATTATACTGCCCAACAGGAAAATAGGGGAATCGGTAACCGCCAGTATCATTCCTCCTTCAAGCCAAACGATAAACGATAATTTTCTGAAAAGACCCAGTTAAATGATTGAAAAATCATTGAAGAAGTGGTATAATCTAGAATTGTAAGGGTTATCAGAAGGATAATTCATAAAATTGTAAAACAAAAGGAGAAACCATATGGCTTCAAAAGACTTCCACGTAGTGGCAGAAACAGGTATTCACGCTCGTCCAGCAACTTTGTTGGTTCAAACAGCAAGCAAATTCTCATCAGATATTACTCTTGAGTACAAAGGTAAATCTGTAAACTTGAAATCAATCATGGGTGTTATGAGTCTTGGTGTTGGCCAAGGTGCTGACGTGACTATCTCTGCTGAAGGTGCAGATGCTGATGAAGCACTTGCTGCCATCACAGAAACAATGGAAAAAGAAGGATTGGCATAAGACATGACAGAATTGCTTAAAGGAATTGCAGCATCTGACGGTGTTGCCGTTGCTAAAGCATATCTACTTGTACAACCGGATTTGTCCTTTGAAACTGTTACAGTTGAAGACACAAACGTAGAAGAAGCTCGTTTGGACGAGGCACTTGCTGCTTCTCAAAACGAGCTTTCTCTTATCCGTGAGAAAGCAGTAGGTAGCTTGGGCGAAGAAGCGGCAGCAGTATTTGATGCCCACTTGATGGTTCTCGCTGACCCAGAAATGGTTGGTCAGATTAAAGAAACGATCCGTGCTAAAAAGACAAATGCTGAAACAGGTCTAAAAGAAGTGACGGACATGTTTATCACGCTCTTTGAAGGTATGGATGACAACCCATACATGCAAGAGCGTGCTGCAGATATTCGTGACGTTGCTAAGCGTGTCTTGGCGAACCTCTTAGGGGTTAACCTTCCTAACCCAGCAGCGATCTCTGAAGAATCTATCGTTATCGCACACGATTTGACACCTTCTGATACAGCTCAGTTAGATAAAAACTTTGTTAAAGCCTTCGTTACCAATATCGGTGGACGTACCAGTCATTCTGCCATTATGGCACGTACCCTTGAAATTGCAGCGGTCCTTGGGACCAACAACATCACAGATCGTGTGAAATCTGGCGATATCTTGGCAGTAAACGGGATTACTGGTGAAGTTATCATCAATCCAACAGATGAGCAAATCGCAGAATTCAAAACAGCTGGCGAAGCTTATGCTAAACAAAAAGCTGAGTGGGCACTTCTTAAAGATGCTCAAACAGTAACAGCTGATGGCAAACACTTTGAGTTGGCTGCTAATATCGGTACACCAAAAGACGTTGAAGGTGTTAACGACAATGGAGCAGAAGCAGTTGGCCTTTACCGTACAGAGTTCCTCTATATGGATTCGCAAGACTTCCCAACAGAAGACGAACAGTACGAAGCTTATAAAGCTGTACTTGAAGGCATGAATGGCAAACCAGTTGTGGTTCGTACCATGGATATCGGTGGTGACAAAGAATTGCCATACTTCGATTTACCAGACGAAATGAACCCATTCCTTGGTTTCCGTGCCCTTCGTATCTCTATCTCTGAGACTGGTGATGCCATGTTCCGTACACAGATTCGTGCACTCTTGCGTGCGTCTGTTCATGGTCATTTGCGTATCATGTTCCCTATGGTTGCCCTTTTGAAAGAATTCCGTGCGGCTAAGGCAGTCTTTGATGAAGAAAAAGCAAATCTTTTAGCAGAAGGTGTTGCAGTAGCTGATGATATCCAAGTCGGTATCATGATCGAAATCCCTGCAGCAGCAATGTTAGCAGACCAATTTGCGAAAGAAGTAGATTTCTTCTCAATCGGTACAAACGACTTGATCCAATATACCATGGCTGCAGACCGTATGAACGAACAAGTATCATACCTCTACCAACCGTATAACCCATCCATCCTTCGCTTGATTGACAATGTCATCAAAGCAGCTCACGCTGAAGGCAAATGGGCAGGTATGTGTGGTGAGATGGCTGGTGACCAACAAGCTGTTCCCCTTCTTGTCGGCATGGGCTTGGATGAGTTCTCTATGTCAGCAACATCTGTTCTTCGGACACGTAGCTTGATGAAGACCTTGGATTCTAAAAAAATGGAAGAGTACGCTCATCGTGCTTTGACAGAGTGTTCAACAGCTGAAGAGGTTATCGCTCTTCAAGCAGAATACGTTAACTAAAAATATTTTTAAAAGACTGAGACATTGTTCTGACTCCTTTCCTTAATGGGGAATCTGTCAGAAAAGTGAATTCGTTGTCCCTCGGCCTTTAGGCCAATAAATGATCAATCACAAACCCTTCACTAGAATAATCTATCTAGTAAGGGCTTGTGGCTGATTTTTTATTTGGTTGGTCATGATGACGTCATCCTGTTCGCTTGGTCGACTCTGTTCTTTTGCAGTGACGGAGGATTGTGAGTCCTTATCAAATGAGGGTTTAACATGAAAAATCCCTAGAAAAATGGTATAATCAAATGATTATACTCTCAGCAGGTTTAAGTAGTGACAATCGTTTCTCTAGAAAGGGCCTTATGCAACACGTTTTTATCATTGGAAGCCGAGGATTGCCAGCCACATACGGTGGCTTTGAAACCTTTGTAGACCAACTCGTTTCCAACCAGCAAAGTAACCAAATAAAATACCATGTTGCCTGCCTTTCAGATGAGGAAAATCACCAGCATTTTGACTATAAAGGGGCAGATTGTTATACTATCAAAGCGCCTAAACTTGGTCCTGCCAGAGTGATTGTTTATGACATGCTGGCCATTTGCTATGGTCTCAAACTGGTCAAAGAGCAGCAGATGGACCGTCCGATTTTTTATATTTTGGGTAATACCATCGGTGGCTTTATCAAGCCCTTTGCTAAACAAATCCAGAGGGCAGGCGGTCTCTTTTTCATCAATCCTGATGGATTAGAATGGAAGCGAGCCAAGTGGTCCAAATCCGTTCAATCCTACCTTAAGTATGCCGAAAAGGCTATGACAAAATCTGCTGATTTGGTGGTTGCTGATAATGCAGGCATTGAAAACTGTATAAAGGAATCCTACCCATGGTCCAAGACGACCATGATTGCCTATGGCACCGACCTGACACCCTCACCCTTGACAGGTCAAGACAGGCAAGTACGAGCTTTCTATGAGAAATGGCAGACTGCTGAGCAGGGCTATTACTTGATTTTAGGGCGATTTGTTCCTGAAAACAATTATGAAGTTAGCCTGCGCCAGTTCATGGCCTCACAGACCAAACGGAAGCTCTTAATCATAGCAAATCATGAGGGGAATCCTTATTTTGAGGAGCTCAAAGCTGTCACAGGGTTTGATCAGGATGACCGTATTCATTTTGTCGGCACGGTTTACGATCAGGGCTTGCTTAAGTATATCCGTGAGCAGGCCTTTGCCTACATTCATGGCCACGAGGTTGGTGGGACGAACCCTGGCCTTCTTGAAGCACTGTCCCATACCAATTTGAACTTGGTCTTAGATGTTTCCTTTAATCGGCAGGTGGCTCTCGACACAGCCCTCTACTGGTCTAAGGACGGTGACAGTTTGTCGGCTTTGATTGATCAGGTTGATCAGGGAGGAAGCTACCATAACTTAGGTCATAAAGCAAAGGTTCACATGCAGAGAAATTACACTTGGGAGAAAATTGTCTCCGCTTATGAGGAGTTATTCTTATCATGAATGTCATGATTCTCATGGCCACCTATAATGGTGAGCAGTTTTTAAAAGAGCAGATCGAAAGCATCCGCAGGCAAAGCTTCAAGGACTGGACGCTAGTGATACGAGATGATGGGTCAACGGATCAGACGCGTCATATCATAGCAGAGTACGAAAAGAGAGATCCACGGATACGTTTGTTCAATCCAGATCGCTTTGAAAACCTGGGGGTTATCAAAAGTTTTTTCACCTTGTTAAAGGCTGAAAAAGCAGATTATTACTTTTTTAGTGACCAAGACGATGTTTGGCTGGAAGATAAACTCGCCAAACAATTAGAGGTAGCTAGCACTTATCCTCAGGATAAACCTTTACTAGTCTATACAGACCTGAAAGTGGTCGATCAACAGTTGATCGTTATGCACGAGAGCATGATTCGCACTCAGTCACACCATGCCAATACCAGTTTACGCCAAGAACTGACCGAAAACACGGTCACAGGTGGGACCATGATGATCAATCATGCCCTCGCAGACTTATGGACGGATGCAGAAGACCTCCTCATGCACGATTGGTATTTGGCCCTCTTAGCGTCAGCTTTCGGCCATCTGGTCTATCTGGATTGTCCAACAGAACTTTATCGACAACACGCCTCAAATGTTCTTGGGGCACGCACCTGGCGAAAACGGATGAAGAACTGGCTACGCCCTTCCTTGCTCTTTCAAAAATATTGGACCTTGATCAAGGACTCCCAAAAGCAGTCTAAAAAGCTCTTAGACCTTCCTTTAAAGGCTCAAGATCGTTCTATGGTAGATGCCTTTGTTTACATCATGGATAAACCCATTCTTGAGAGAATCAAAATCTTGAAGGAATTCAATTTGGGCAAGAATCGTGCCTTTCATACCTTTGTTTTTCGAAGCCTTATTATTACAAAATTTGCTTACAGGAGAGATGAATGAATATACTAGTTAAAGAAAATAGAATACTTCTTAAAGAGATGATTAAAACAGATTTTAAATTACGCTATCAAGGTAGCTTGATTGGGCACCTGTGGTCTATATTAAAACCTATGATGCTTTTTACGATAATGTATTTTGTATTTATTCGTTTTTTAAGAATCGATGATGGTACTCCTCATACCGCAATTGGCGTTCTTTTTTCGTTAGTAACATGGAATTTTTTTTCAGAAGCTACTAATATGGGAATGTTGTCTATTGTTAATAGAGGTGATTTATTAAGAAAATTAAACTTCCCTAAAGAAATTGTAGTTATTTCATCTACTGCAAGTGCCGGAATTAACTATGGAATTAACTTACTTGTAGTTATTGCCTTTGCATTGATTAATGGAATTCAATTTAGTAATAAATTTTTGATTCTAATTCCATTGTTTATTGAGCTTGTTTTTTTAGCAACAGGGATTGCTTTTATTCTTTCTAGTTTATTTGTAAAATATAGGGATATTGGACCCATCTGGGAAGTTATCATGCAGGCAGGAATGTATGGTACACCAGTTATTTATTCAATTACATATATATTACAAAATGGTCATAATGAAATTGCTAAATTACTGATGCTTAATCCCTTGGCTCAAATTGTTCAAGATATTCGACATTTTATAGTTTTTTCAGGGAATCCTCGCGGTTGGGACCTCATTAATAATAAAATGATTGCAATTATACCTTATATTATACCTATTTTAATATTTGTTATAGGACTATTTATTTTTAGAAAAAATGCCAAAAAATTTGCGGAGATTCTCTGATGAAAAAAAATATTGCAGTAGAAGTTGAACATGTGTCAAAGTATTTTAAATTACCAACTGAAAGTACACAAAGCTTAAGAACGGCACTAGTTAATCGTTTTAAAGGAATAAGAGGATATAAAGAACAACATGTTCTTAAAGATATTAGCTTTGAAGTTGAAGAAGGAGATTTTTTTGGTATAGTAGGTCGAAATGGCTCTGGTAAGTCTACCTTGCTCAAAATAATCTCTCAAATCTATGAGCCTGAAAAAGGTTCTGTGACTGTCAATGGTAAAATGGTTTCCTTTATCGAGTTGGGGGTCGGCTTTAACCCTGAGCTAACAGGGCGAGAAAATGTCTATCTCAACGGTGCCATGCTAGGTTTTACCACCCAGGAAATCGACGCCATGTATGATGACATCGTTGACTTTGCCGAGCTCCATGACTTTATGAACCAAAAACTTAAGAATTATTCCAGTGGGATGCAGGTCCGCTTGGCTTTTTCGGTTGCTATTAAGGCTCAGGGAGATATTTTAATCCTTGATGAGGTTCTAGCCGTTGGAGATGAAGCCTTTCAACGCAAGTGTAACGATTACTTCATGGATCGGAAAAATTCTGGTAAAACAACT
This sequence comes from Streptococcus rifensis, assembly GCF_053203525.1. NCBI lineage: Bacteria > Bacillati > Bacillota > Bacilli > Lactobacillales > Streptococcaceae > Streptococcus > Streptococcus rifensis. The sequence goes on from NZ_JBRUCW010000011.1 coordinate 76,511, forward strand.
ATTCTTGTTACTCACGATATGAGTGCTGTAAAAAAATATTGTAATCGAGCTTTACTAATTGAAAATGGAGTAGTGAAAGCTTATGGGGAACCATTTGATGTAGCAGGGCAATATCAGTTAGACAACACAAAGGATATTTCAGCTAATAATGAGTCTTTAGAAATTGAAAAAAAATCTGAAAGCAGAATTAAAGGACTTAGAGCAAGATTGCAAGCTGATAAAGTTTATAAACCAAATGAAACTATTATTTTTGATATTATATATGAACAAATGATTGATGAAGAAACATATTTAGCATTTACATTTTTCGATTTAGATAGTGGACAACCTCTATATAATGATAATTCAATGTACATTATTACTTCAGAGATTGGAGAAAAGAAATTTAGATACGAGTGTAAGCTAGACTACTTTAATAGTGTTAAGCTTCGTATGGTTGTTGTAGTAAAGAATCGAGATTCTGAAATTTTAGCTGTTACTCCTTTAGAAGAATCCCCGATAGTTTCTATTATTAGAGAGGTAGATCAAAATGATTTATCCGAGTTAGATTCAGCTGATGGGATTCTCAGAAGACAGGGTAAGTTCTTTTTGCAAAAAACTGAGGAAATGTATGAATAGACTGTTAATATATGTACATTACAATAAATATAATGAGTTAAGTGGACATGTTTTTTTTCAAATAAGTAAAATATCGCAGTTATTTGAAAAAATAATTTTCATTAGTAACAGTTTTTTAGATGAGAGTTATCAAAATGCTTTAAAAAATGAGTATAATGTTTCAACAATAATTTTAAGAGAAAATATTGGATATGATTTTGCTGGATGGAGGGATGGGATCCAATTATTAGAAAGGTCAGAATTTTTAAATTTTGATTCAGTTACATTGATGAATGATACTTGTTTTGGCCCTTTATGGGATTTAGAAAAATATTATATTGAATTCGAGAGTGACGAATTTGTTGATTTTTGGGGCATGACTAATCACTCTGAGATTAATAATGGTATCAAAATAATTCCAGAACATTTACAGTCGTATTTTATGGTATTCCATAAGTCAGTAATAAGTTCTCAGATATTTATCAGTTTTTTCGAAAATGTTAAAAATTTTAATAATGTACAAGATGTTATTGATAATTATGAAGTTCAATTTACAAATATTTTAAAATCTCATGGCTTTACCTACAAATCCGTACTAAATACGTTAACTATTCATAATAATAACAATAAACTAAATTTTTCATTAGATCATCCCAAAATTCTAATTGATTATAATGTTCCTTTTATAAAAGTGAAATTATTTGAATTGCATCAGTACATAGCACCCGCAATAATGGAATACATAAATGTTAAAACAAAATATCCAGTATCTCTAATTATAGATCACTTATCTCAAATTTATTATCCTGATTCACCATATAAACTAAGCCGAAAGTATATAAAAGAAAAACAGCTACCTTTACAGCTTAAAGATAAAATAATTTTACATATTCATATAGATAATGTTGATGCATCAGATATTTTAATGAATGAACTTTCAAAGAATATTTTTTCATTTGATATACTTTTTACTGTTGATGATGAAAATATGAAGAGTATTCTTTCTAAAAATATATTTAAATATAAAATTAATGCCGAGATTTTAGTTCTTGAGAAGAATACATTTGGCCTGCAACCTTTATTTCAAGTTAAAGAGATCCTTAGAAAATATGACTATATTGGGTATTTAAATACTTATGTATTTCCCACGGAAGACCATTTTACTGGATATACTTGGTTAATCGAATTAATTCAGATGATGATTTCTCAGGCTAACTCAATAATTTCAACTTTAATAAATGAAAAACAAGTTGGAATTATTATCCCAGATATTCCTACGGTGTTTCGTTATAGAAAATTGATTGATGCTGATATGGAGCAAGAATTAGTATTTGAACTTACTCAATTATGGAATGAACTTGGAATGAAAAAAAATATTGAATTTTCTGAGTTTGATACGTTTGTTATGAGTTATGGAGGTTCTTTTTGGTGTTCAAAACAAATGTTTGAGAAACTTAGTGAACTTCCAATTAGCCAATTAATTTCTAAAAATTATTCTTTCAATAATAAAATTAAGAGTATTATTGAGCGTTTACCTATATATATTGCTTGGGATAATGATTTGGATTTTAGAATTGTAAAAAATCCAAAAGAGATAACACCATTCATAGATAATAAAGTATTAAATAAAAAATTAGAGTATCGAGAGGTTATCGTTACTAAAGAAGTTGAAGTTATTAAGGAAATAGAAGTAATAAAGGAAGTAGACAAACCAGTATACCCAGATTTTTTCATAGATATGTCTGGCGTAGATAGTTTGACCGCTTTTAAATACATAATATTGGTCCCTTGGTATGCGACTAAATTTATTTTAAAGTGGAATCTTATAAGAATACAGAGAAAACTTAGAGGAAATTAAATGAAAAATAATTTGATTATGAAGGCTATTAAGACATTACAACAAGAAGGTGGACATGCACTTATTAGGAAAGTCAAAACATATATTAAGCAAGATCAACAGATTCAAAAATCTAATTTTGTAAAAATTGAACTTGATAAGTTGCCAGTAATGCCTCAGTTAGAGGATATTGTAAAAGCGGATTATCTCAATTATCCATATAAAAAACCAAGTAAATTAAACAAAAAAAAATTAGACATAGCTTGGGTATCTCCACCAATTGGGGTTGGTGGAGGGGGCCATACTACGATTGCACGATTTGTCAGATACTTACAAGAACAGGGGCATAGTATAACCTTTTATGTATATGACAACAACACAATAGATCAATCTATCCATGAAATCAGAAGTATATTATCAACAAGTTATGGGATTGATGTTAAGGTTTCAAGCTTATCAGACTTTGCAAATCATGATTGTGTGTTTGCTACTAGTTGGGAAACTGCTTACGCAGTCTTTACCTTAAGAAGCGAAAAACTTCATAAATTTTATTTTGTCCAAGATTTTGAGCCATTATTCTATGGTGTAGGATCTCGCTATAAATTAGCGGAGACGACATATAAGTTTGGATTTTATGGTATTACAGCTGGAAAGTGGTTAAAACAAAAAGTCTCAGAATATGGTATGGACGCAGATTACTTTGATTTTGGTGCAGAAGTTGAAATTTATCGACCAGATAAACGAGTAAGTAAGAAAAAGCAAATAGCTTTTTATGCACGAGCTCACACAGAACGTAGGGGATTTGAAATTGGTGTTATGGCACTGAAAATGTTTAAAGAAAAACATCCAGATTATGACATCATCTTCTTTGGTCAAGAAATGAGGGATTATAATATTCCTTTTGATTTTATTGATAAAGGAATATTGAGTAAAAAAGAGTTAGCAAAAGTATATCATGACAGTATAGCCTGTTTAGTACTTTCTTTGACTAATGTTTCACTTCTACCGTTAGAATTACTGGTGTCAGGGTGCATCCCTATAATGAATGATGGTGAAAATAATACTTTAGTCCTTGAAAATACACCTCACATCGTATATACAGAAGCATATCCAGTTCATTTGGCGAATGAATTGAGTAAGGCCGTTATGCGTCATAATGTAAACGAATACGCTGAGGAAATGTCTAGTTTTTATGAAGGGATTTCTTGGGAAAAAAGTTATCAAAAGGTTGAAGAGATTATTTTGAGAGAGGTCACAAATGGATAGAAAGTTAAAAGCTACTGTCTTTATTCCTGTTTACAATGGGGAAAATGATCATCTACAGGAAACTCTAGAGGCACTATATGGTCAAAAAACAGATTTTAACTGGGATGTTTTAATAACAGATTCGGGGTCAAAAGATAATTCAGTTGTCATTATTAAAGGCTTTGCTGAAAAGTACGGAAATCTAAAACTTTTAGAAATTCCTAAGGAAGAGTATTCTCATGGGGGGACACGCCAGATGGCAGCGGAGATATCTCAAGGAGAGTACATGGTTTATCTAACTCAAGATGCTGTTCCATATAATGAAAACTGGCTAACTGAAATTCTTTCACCTTTTTCAATAAATTCAAATATTGCTGGAGTAGTAGCTAAACAAAAGCCGAGATTAAATTGTTTTCCAGCAATGAAATACGACATTCAAGCAGTTTTTAATGAGCAAGGTGTAGACGATGCTATTACACTTTGGACGAGAAATGATACTGATTTGATTGGTAAATATACAAAGGAATCTTTTTATAGCGATGTTTGTTCAGCGGCACCACGTCAGTTTCTAGTAGATAAAATTGGTTATCGTCCAGTAAAGTATTCTGAAGATTATGAGTATGGTAAAGATATTTTGGATGCAGGTTATATTAAGGCATATACTTCAAAAAGCATTGTAGAGCATTCTAACGATATTTTATTAAGAGAATATAGAGCTAGAATTTTTGATGAAACTTATAATATTAGATTAAATAGTGGCCAAACTCAAATAGTTTCATTAAGAACAGTTTTCAACCAAACATTTAAAAGTGCTGTGAAAGACAGTTTTAAAATTATCAAAGATTCAGATTATTCATGGAAACGAAAATGCTATTGGTTGGTTATAAATCCTCTATTTCATTTTGAGAAATGGATGGGACTAAAACAAGCAAATAGTATAAAACTAAATGAGGATACTTCAAAATATTCGTTAGAACAACAGAGGTAAATAAAATTGACTTCTATTGTACTTTACTTAGGAATTTAATTTTATTTTTCAATCTTATAATTTAAAATGAACTAAGTATTACATATAATGTGAGAGTAACATAATTACTATGATAAGTTATAAAAGTAAAATTAAAATTAAAGAAATATTAAACCAAATAGTATTATTTACAAGTATATCAAACATAGGTTTGTCCATAGTACTGAATTATTTATTAGATTTTGATCTTATAGAGCAAAATATTGCAATCGAACAGTATGATTTCAAAATAATGATATTTCTTTCCGTAGTTGTTATAGTCAGTCATATAGCTATACATCTTGATAAAAAATTTCTTTGCAAATTGTGTATGTCCTACGTTGTTTATCTAATCGTATCTTATTCACTGTTATTTACTCAAAATCTTAATAATGAGACATTTTATATCTTTGATTATAAAAATAATAATTTTTTTGAAATTGGTAGTTTTTCACTAATATCAATTCTTATCACTATATCTTATTTAATAAGGTTTATTATTAAAAGAAATAATTATAATAACATAAATAATAAAAGTATTTTTAGAATAAATAAATCTAATTTAGTACTTTCTTTGGTTGTAGTTCTCATTGTTTTACACGACAGCAAATTGTTAGAAAAACTTTCTCTATCTTTAAATCTGTCAACAGTTCAAAATATTAATCAAGTGATTATTTCATTGGCCTACAAACTACCCATGATAATCTTTACATTGGTTTTAATTACGTATACATTTTGGAATGCTTTAATAGGTATCAAATATAATAAATCAACACTTTCTTTAGCTGTTGTTAGTAGTTTTCTTTTTGCTTTAATATTTAATTTTACTATTCAATATGGAATTAAAGTAGATTCTGATTATTTAGGTGAGTATATTTTTTCAGGAGCAACCCTTTTTCAAATAATATTATTAGTTTTGTTTTTCTTAATATTTTATTTTATTTTAAATAATTATTGGTTAAGCACTTTAATGATTATTTTTTTTGGAACTGCTATTACTTTGGCTAATGGTATCAAGTTTGCAATGAGAAGTGAGCCACTACTAATAACTGATTTTTCGATGATCAATCAACTTGATTTAATATTTAGTTTCTTAGATTCTAAAATTTTAATACTAACAGTTGTGTTGATTGTTTTTGTAACCGTAGCCTATTTTTTCTTAAAAAAGAGATATTTAAGAGGAAAGATTTTCAAGTCTTTAAAAATAAGATTTATATTAACTCTGTCTATTTTTAGTATCATCTGGAATATTTTCAATATTTTTTTAAATCAAGAAGGTGGAAGAATACATGATAATATTCCAGTATTATCAAGATTAAATAATGGTAAAAATATTGCTTTTGAAGGTCATGCCAGGAGTGCTCAATACCAATCCCTAATCTATGTATGGGTAAAACAACTTACTAAGCCAATTATGGAAAAACCAGATAACTATAGTCAGGAAAGCATTAAAAGAATTGTTGACAAATATAAACATAGGGCTATGGAAATAAATGAGAACAGAGATAGAAACATTGAGGATCAAACACTTATTTTTATTTTAAGTGAAAGTTTAGCAGATCCCTTGCGAATAGAAGGTGTAACATTGACAGAAGATGTTATGACTAATATTAAAGCAATACAGAAAGATACAACAAGTGGATTGATGAAATCAGATACTTATGGTGGGGGGACTGCTAATATAGAGATTCAAACCATACTTGGTTTACCATTCTATAATCTTTCGAATTCAATTGCAATTTATAATGTAGAAGTTATACCAAAAATGTCAATTCTCCCGTCAATCAGTGATCAGTATCTACCTAGAAATCGTGAGGTAATACATTTAGGAGGAACACAACTTTATTCTCGAGCAGATGTCTACAATCGTCTAGGTTTTCAAACATTCATTGCTGATGATTTAAATGCAACCCAACCTTTTGAAAATATCAAGTATGGTGGCTATCCTAGTGATGCCTCAACCTATAAAAATATACTAGAGAGTATTGATATTGGGGAGAGCCAGTTTTTCTCTGTAATTACTTATCAAAACCATATACCATTTACAATGGATGAACCTGCAAGTATCAGTGGCATAGGTGAAGGTTTTACTGAAATAGAGAACTCACGATTGACTAATTATGCCCGCCTTGTTTATGAGACAGATATTGTGACACAAGAATTCTTGGATAAACTTAAAGAGCTTGATAAAGAAATTACGGTTGTTTTTTATGGAGACCATTTGCCAGGAATTTATCCTCAATCAGCATTTGATAATAACCCTGAGAGCCAGTATTTAACAGATTATTTCATTTGGAGTAATAAAAAAAATCAAAAAAAAGAATATTCAATTTTAAATTCTAGTGATATGCCAGCTGCAGTATTTTCACATACTAATTCTAAAGTATCTCCGTACTACGCATTATTAACGGATGTATTAGAGAATGCAAGTGTAAATAAACAAGCATTAACAGATTCAGAACGGCAGATAGCTAATGACTTAAAAAATATTCAATATGATTTAACAGCAGGGAATTCATATTTAAAAAAATATGATGAGTTTTTTGCCATTGTTTTAAAATAATACTCATTCAACATCAAAATCTGAAAACACCCAATTTCTATGAACAATCGTTTTCAACACAGACCAATGCAGGCTCTGTATCGCCTCTTGTAGCTTATCAATGACATCATCAAGCGTCTTAAAGGCCTTATTCTTAAACCCTCTCTTACGTATCTCAGCCCAGACTTGCTCAATCGGATTCATCTCAGGCGTATAAGGTGGAATGAATGTAAAGCCAATGTTGGCAGGCTTCTCTAAGGTCCGTGATTTATGCCATACAGCGTTATCCATCACAAGTAAGATATAGTCATTCGGGTAGGCTTCAGATAATTGCTTGAGAAACGCATTCATCCAATCGGTATTACAACCCCCAGCAATGATGAAGAAAGATTCCCCTGTGTGGGCATAGCACCATAGCAGTATCGGTATTCTCGGATATAGTGGCTATGAACATGAGGACGCACTCCTTTTGGTGCTCACGCCTTCCCAAGTTTACTGATCCGTCCGAACCCTGCTTCATCTTGGTACAAAAAAGTCTTCTGGGGATGTACTGACCCCAAAAAGTTAGACAGGAAATATTAGTGAAAGGATTTAGTTCTGTACTGCACAGGGCTAAGTCCTTTTAGTTTAGTCTTAATGCGTTTGTTATTGTAGTAAAAAATGTAATCGGTGA
>NZ_JBRUCW010000012.1:0-75294 GCF_053203525.1 Streptococcus rifensis
TATCTGGCTGAGAAAGAAAATCTTACCCAACCACATACTAGTATAAACTATGTCTCAACAAAATAACAGTGGTTTTGACACAAATAAGACCTAGTTTTGCGGGACATTTTCATTTTCGATTGACAGTAATTTTCAGAAAATATTGATTTTTCTTTCAATGAAAGCGGTTGACGATAGACCTATTATATGCTAAACTAAAGTCAAATGATATGGAGGTAAGGGAGACATGCGCAATTAATCTTTTCCAGCAGTTATACTGAATAGAAAAGATTTTTTGTGTGCCCTTATAACGCTATTTTCCCCAAAGCATGAACCGACAGGGAGATAGTGGGTAGTTTTTGGAGTTCCTTGGTCTTTACTGTTCAGTAAAGACCAATTTTCTTTTCAGTTAAAAGGAGAGCTCTATGACCCAAATGATACTTCAAACTCAAAGCTTAACCATTACTCACCTCAAGGATTTAAAAGACTTGGTCAAGGATCTTACCCTTGTTATTAACAAAGGTGACAAGGTGGCCCTTATCGGCGAAGAAGGGAACGGCAAGTCCACTCTTTTAAAACTATTGGTGAGTCCAGCAGAGATTGCTTCTTACGCCAATTATTCAGGCACGATCCATCGTCAGTTTACAAGCTTTGGCTTTCTGCCACAAAGCTTGCCTGCTGAGGTTCGAAATCTTAGTCTTAACGACTACTTCTTTGGGGATACGATGACTCTGCTCGACTATGGGAAGCTTTATCGCTATGCCAGTGAATTGGCTTTTGACAGTGATCGTTTTGCCAGCAATCAGCAATTAGGAAGCCTATCTGGTGGGGAAAAGGTAAAGGTTCAGCTCATTAAGCTCTTTGCCAGCGACGCTGAGGTTTTCTTTCTTGACGAACCCTCTAATGACCTTGACTTAGACACCTTGAAATGGTTGGAACAGACCATTCAAACATTATCACAGACCGTTGTCTTTGTCTCCCACGATGAAACCTTGCTGAGTCAGGTAGCTACCAAGGTTGTTCACTTGGAACGGATTAAAAAACGAACGGAAGCTCGAACCCAAGTCCAATCTCTCGATTATGAGGATTATAAAAGACAACGAGACCATCAGTTTGAAAAAGACACTAAAGTTGGCAAAAAAGAACGTGAAGAGCATGCGACGACCATGGCCCATAACCAGCAGCAACAGCAGGCCGTTCAGCACCGCCTGAGAACCACTAAAAATGATGTTCTAGGACGACTCCTCGCCAAAAAGATGAAGACCTTACAGTCGCAGGAACGCCGTTTTCTAAGAGAAAGTGAAGACTTCACAGAAATTCCTACTAAAGAAGATAGCATAACATTGAGATTTGACAACATCTCACCTTTGCCAGCCTCAAAAGTCCTTCTTCAGCTTCACAACCTGAAACTCGAAACTCCTGAGCGAATCCTTTCCCAGAATATCCATCTCATGGTCCGAGGGCAGGACCGTATCGGAATTATCGGGGCTAATGGTGTTGGAAAATCAACACTGCTCAAAATCCTTTATCAAGAACTTCAAGGAAGGACTGATATCAAGGTCGCCTATATGCCACAGCACTATGAAACCCTTCTGTCTTTAGAGGAATCTCCCCTAGAATTTCTCAATCCTTCTGGGGAAAAGGGGCATGAAACAAAAATACTCAGTCATTTAGCTCTGCTCAACTTTTCCCGTGAGGAAGCTAGACATCCTATCGCCCAGCTTTCTGGCGGTCAACGCGCTAAACTGCTCCTTTTAAATCTTGTCCTTCAAGAACCAACTGTTCTATTGTTGGATGAACCCAGTCGGAACATTTCTCCAACCTCACAACCCGAACTCCGCCAGCTCTTTCAGACCTTTCCTGGTGCTATTCTCACTATTTCTCACGACCGCCTCTTTCTCAGAGACGTTTGCGAAAGCTTTTATGAGCTTAAACCAGATGGTCTACATATCATTAACAGAGAAGAGTTGGACCATTAGGCTTATCGACTAAAAAAGCCAAGAAACACGAACTGTTTCTTGGCTTTTTTGATTATCCAATCTCAGCTAAAATTGCCTTGATTTGGTCTTTGGTGTGAACACCGGCCACTTGTTTAACCACTTGGCCATCTTTTTTGAACATTAAAGTTGGGATGCTCATAATACCAAATTCACGAGCTGTTGATGGGTTTTCATCTACATCCATCTTCAAGATTTTGAGGTCTGACTCATCGATTTCTTGGGACAGTTGTTCCAAAATTGGCGCTTGCATGCGGCATGGACCACACCAAGTTGCCCAAAAGTCAATCAAGACAACGCCTTCAGCGGTATCTTGTGCAAATGTTGCATCTGTAACGACTTGTGTCATAATATGTCTCCTTTTAAAACTTTATCTACTGCCATTGTACTCCAAAAAAACCATTTTGTCTCAAATCTGCTACAGGACTTAGTACTTCCCTATTTTAGTATTTTCCTATTCTCAAAGAAGACTTATGTTAAACTGCTTAATCAAGTTTAAGCAGTGTTCCTTAGTACTTTCGTCATCAGTGTCATCTGCCATTCTTAAAGCTTTGCGGATTAAGGGGTTATCCTTTCCAACAATTCCTTGGTATAGGACAGCCCTAGTCAAATAATCATACCGCTTTCTGAGTTTTGCCTCTTGCTCTAATAAGGTTGAAAATCGAAGTGCCTCATTAACATTATCATATCTCATAAAAAGGTAGGCCAAATTTCCCAATAAACTCAGTTTTGTCCCTTGAATTTCTTTAAAGTGGTCATACTTAACTAGTCTTTCTAAGATAAGATTCGCTAATTCCGGTAGCTGTTCGATGGGAAAGTAAAAGAGGATACTGGAGATCAGTCTAAAGTCATTTTTATACCAAGTATCATAGGACTTCATCTCATGCCAAATGCTTTCAGCTAAAATAGCTGCTTTTCTAGGCTTAGACAGACCTTCTTCTCGAATTTGGTAAACAACCTGAAGCATAGACAGCCGTCGCCTAATCGGAACATGCCTAGGATTATACTTGAGATAGTCCTCACAGCGATGGATAACTTGCTTTATCATGGCAAATGAAACTGTTCCAAGGAGTTCATCTATATCATTAAGAAGGGCCTGACCATTATCTTGCCGGTAAAGATTGCAAATGTATTCAAATTCGTCCAGATTCATGTCCAGCTGCCGAACGAGAAAGGACATGGTTTCATATCGAGGAGTAGACTTATTCTGCTCAAACTTGACCAAAGTCGTTCGATCAATAGTCTCGCCGCAAATAGCTTCCTGCGTTAATCGCTTAGACTTACGAATAGCCTTATAAACGGAACCATAATCCCATCTCATCTAGCTACCTCCTTACAAAAATGTGATAAAAACCAACATTTTAATCCATTTTCCTAAAATTATTGTACCATAAAAATAGAAAAAGAAAAGGAGATTGATATGAAAATTCAGAATATTCTGTTTACTACTCTCCTGTTACACTGTCTCTTTTGTTTAATGGTTTTTGTTCCTCAAGCAGAAGATGGTTGGTCAATCGGTGAGAGTCATATCATCTGGTCTAAATAAGCCATTTACTACTGAAAAGTTAAGAAAGGACAGGTGGTTCCAATGTACTAATGTTTTTAAATCTTTGCAGAAACTGGATAAGATAGCTATAATAGCTTATTGCTCCCAGAGAAAATAATATAGCGGTTAACGGCATATATAACTACCTCATAGGTGGATAGGATTATATCCAATATCAAATTCTATATTGCTGTCCTTGAGAGATCTTTGCATATAAAAAACCATACCTCGTAAAATATTTACACATTTATTATACTATTGGTTTTTTGATAATTATTAGAAATAGAAAAAAAATACAAAATAAGTATTAATTTTTTAAATTAAATAAGGAGACTATTATGGATATCAAAAAGAAACTTTTTTCAATAGCCTTATTCTTATCTCTAGCTTTTGGAGGAACAGTTTATGCCGCTACTTATTCCTATGGTGACTGGTATAATGGTGTTAGATCTACTGAGCGTTGGCACGATCTTAATTATCTAGCTGAAGCTTGGACAACTCGCCCTGGCCACAAAACAGGAATTTACTATTATCGCAGTGGTAAATATGTAGGTGGTGTAGAAGCTTACAAGGACTCTTGGAGAAGAGACGGATCACGTGTCCACAACAGCACTGTTATTTGGGATTCTTTTAGCCTATATGCCCCAAAAACATCATTTACTTATAAGCTTTAGCAGCTCATTTTAGTCTAGAGAAGGGGAGTTTTGCAATGACCAAAAACTGGTGGTTTTTATATGGTATTGCAGTGACATTGGATTTGGGTTCCTTTTTGGTTTTGGTAATTCTAGTACTAACCAATCGTTTGAACATGCTAGGTACCGTTTTCTTAATCATAGTGCATTCAGGACTGTGTTTGATGGCTATTAAAAGCCGATTATCGTTGTTTCGCACCCACCGATTGCTCGGGATGGCACTGATTGATCCGCTTTATGAGTACATTAAGTGTCATATCATTGGCCTTCTCTTCCCTTTTCTATTGACTATTGTGGCTTTTCGTTTATCTTGGATAGAACGAGGCGTTACATTCCTGATAACAGGTAGCCTTATTCTCATGTACCTGATGTGTATTTTATCGACTTATGTAACATTGAGGAGGCATTTATGACCGCTATCTACTGGTTGATGGTAAAAAAACGTTGGTATGTCTTTCTTGCTATTTTTGTGACTGGTTTTCTCATGAATCTTATAGTTTGGAACGAAACAAGCCAACTGATTCGCAACCTAGTTTCTTTAAAAACAATGCAGGTTGAAGCAGAAAATGATGGCTATGATTTAGTTTACTATCCAAGTCAAGACCAAACTCAAGATAACCCTCAGCAAGCAAAAGACCAGCTATATCAAAAATTAACCGAGTTGAATGAGCAAGGTAAAGTCTTTTACAACAAAGGAGCTTATCTCAATGGTGGTGACTTACTCCCATTAGATGATGAAATCCTAACAAAAGAATTTTCAGAGTCACAAGTATTTGGTGTATTTTTTAATGACCTTCTTTTTAGAAAGCTGAGCGATGAAGAAATTGATGATCTTGAGACTAGTTTTCTAAAACTTGGTGATAAGATAGAGATTGTTCCTTTTCAGAAACAGTACGAGAAACAACAGGACTACTATTGGAACAATATGATTTTTGGTTTAGGGGTAGGGACTTTTCTGTTAGTTATCGGTCTTTTGCTCCTCAGGTGGCTCTTACTTTCTACTTGGCGTATCTGTGAGGAGGAAATAAAAGTTCTCAGACTTATTGGGTTATCCAAGCGCCGATTAGGGCGCTCCATGACACTTTTTCTGCACTCTCCAATCATCTTAGCCTTGCTCGTTTTCATCTTTTCTTCCTATACCATTTTTTATTTTGGCATGATTGGTTGGGATTACATCTATCTAATAGCTATGAGCAGTTTACAATTTTTACTGATTAGCTATATGGTCTCTCGACGGATGAAAGGAGAAACAGATGCTTAAATTAAGTGGATTAACCAAGTCTTACAGAGATAAAACGATTTTTCGCTCAGCAAACTTTGAAGCAATGGCAGGCCAAATGACCTTGCTTTATGGAGCATCTGGGATTGGAAAGACAACTTTATTAGATATTATCGCAGGGCTAACCTCCTTTCAAACAGGGACTTATATGTGGCAAGACATAAATCTTTCCAGGGTTAACGATGAGGTGATGAGTGCTTTTCGTGGTGATACGATTGGATATATTCCACAAGATTTTGCCTTAATCGGTGACTATACCGTCCGTGAAAATCTGACTCTACCGGCTCTTTACCATTCAAAACAAAGCAAACCTGATATGGAAACACAAGCGCTGCGTTTAGCAAAACGCTTAGACATCGGAGAACTCTTAGATAAAAAAGCCCTTCACATCTCCGGTGGGCAAAAGCAACGAACTGCTATTGCTAGAGCTTTGGTAGCTCCATACGAGATATTATTGGCAGACGAACCAACGGCAAATTTAGACAGGGAAAACCATGAGATTGTGCTTAAACTATTAGAAGAGCAAAAATTGGCAGGTCGTACAATTATTATTGCAACCCATGATGACCGTCTGAAAGAGTTGGCAGACCGTGTTTATATTATTGAAGGACAGAAGCTGCATTTGGAAAAGATAAATAGTAATGATAATTTGGAATGAAAAGTTTAATAGTTTAAGAAGACATAGCTAAACTTAATCAACTAGACGCGCTTTTTGTTGTTTTATTCCTCTTAAGAGGGTCATTATTTCTCATCTAACAAGTTGAGAACGTAGACAAACCCTAGTTTTCTATCATCAGGACATAACGAAGTTCTACCAAGGATTTAAAGAGTTGATTTTTTGCGAGCTAAGCGAGCAATTATCGAAACTTTCCGCTGTGATAAAAGTGCCTGAAACTATTGCGTTTCAGGCACTCGGAAGTATTGAGACCTTAGGCTCAAAACTTAGGTTTGGAATCCCGAAGGGAGTCGCTACCGTCCGTTATCACCTAAGGAAAGTTTCAAAAGAGACTTTGTCTTCAATCTGAACAAGTTACTCAGTATTTTTTAATTTTGAAGTCAGAAACTGCTAGTCTAAATTGTCGCATACCAAGCCGTTCAAATCCCAAGCTCAGACGAACTTGGGATTCTTTATTATTTAAATATCGCGATGGTACAGCCAGAGCCACCAGCATTTTGCGGGGCGTAGCCGAAGGATTTGACGTTTTTGTTGCGTCTTAGGTACTTGGTTACTCCTTCGCGGATGACCCCTGTCCCAATCCCATGGATAATGTCGACCTGCGCCATGTTGTTCAAAAGGGCTTGGTCGATAAACTCATCCAACTCCTGCATAGCTGCTTCGTAGCGTTTGCCACGCAGGTCAAGTCTGGCTGAAGGCCCCTTGGTGTTAGCACGTTTGACCACATTGACGGGCTTAGCCTTGACTTGTGGTTCTTCCTTTTTAACCAAGTCAAACTCATCCTTAGCCAACGTCATCTTAATCAAGCCGACCTGGGCTTCCCAGCGACCGTCCTTGAGCTGGTTAACCAAGGTTCCGCGTTGCCCGTAAGCTAGAACTGTGATGTCATCGCCTACCTTAGCCGCTTTTTGACTCTTGGCCTTTTTAAGCACCTTGTTCTTAGCTAACTTGGTCTCTTCAGGGACCAACTGTTTGAGTTGGGTCTTGGCTTCGATGATTTGATGGGGTTTGAGTTGGGCTTGATCGTGAAGGTTTTTGAGGATTTGCTCACTTTCAGCCAGGGCTAAATCTACGATTTCCTGAGCTTCCCCCCTTGCCTTGTCCAGCTCATTTTCTTTTTCTCGGCTAAATTCATTGTAGAGCTTTTTGAGCACACGGTTAAATTTAAGGTTTTCCTGCTCAACTTCCTTAATCTTATCCAGTCTTCTACGACTTTCGGTGGTTTGCTGCTCCAATTTTTCGATAATCTGATTGACATCGGTATTGCCCAGGGTTTGGGATTGGGCTTCCGTGATGATGATGCTCGATAGGCCCAGACGGCGTGCAATTTCAAAGGCATTTGACCGTCCAGGAACCCCTTGCATGAAGCGGTAAGTCGGGCTCAGGGTCGTTGTATCAAACGCCATGCTGGCATTTTCGACATGAGGCGTGTTAATCCCATAAGCCTTGAGCTCCGGGTAATGGGTCGTTGCCATGGTCTTAATCCCGCGGAGACGCAAGTCGTCTAAAATCGCCATGGCCAGAGCCGCCCCTTCTTGGGGATCGGTCCCTGCACCCAGCTCGTCAAAGAGAACGAGGCTGTCTTGATCGACGTCTTCTAAGATGCGAACGATATTGGTCATGTGACTTGAGAAGGTCGATAAGCTTTGCTCAATCGACTGCTCATCACCGATATCCGCAAAAACTTGACGAAACATCCCCACGCGACTTCCTCGGTCAGCTAAAATAGGAAGGCCGGACTGAGCCATGATTTGGGTCAGCCCCAAGGTTTTCAGCATAATGGTCTTACCACCCGTATTGGGACCAGTAATGACTATAGCGATCAAATCCTTGCCAAAATAAAGGTCATTCGGTACTGGCTTTTCCAAGAGAGGATGCCGCACATTTAAGAGTTGAATACTCTGATCTGCCGATACTTCTGGAACGACAGCCTGGTACTTCCTAGCAAAGAGATGTTTGGCGCGCACCAAGTCGATATGACCAATCAGCCAAGCATTGTTTTTAAAGGCAGCATGATGGGGCTGAACCATCTGAGACAGCTCTGTTAAGATTCGGTTAATCTCATGACGTTCATCTGCTCTAGCATTAGTGATGGCTTCGTTTAATGTCACCACTGCTCGCGGCTCGATATAGACAGTTGTTCCTGATGATGAAATGTCATGGACAATTCCTGGTACACGGTTGCGGTAGGTATTCTTAACTGGCAGGACATTGCGCCCGTTACGGTTAACGATAATGCCTTCAACCAACATTTCTCCTTGTTTTTTAAGGATGTCCTGCATGACCTGACGGGACTGGTCTTCGCTTTCTTGGATGGTCCGTCTGATTTTCGCTAATGCTGGGCTGGCAAAGGACTCCACAAAGCCTGCGTCATTAATCGACTGGAGGCTACCTTGGAGGTGTGGGAAGACTTCTAAGTTTTCAAAGAGTCGCGATAACTGCAACAGCTGGACATTTTCCAAGTCCTCGTAAAAATCCTTGAGCTGCTTCGTAACCTCTAAGAGTCGCTTGAGGGCCAAGAATTCCTCTATATTGAGTTGACCTTCTAGAGCTAGACGAGCCACTAAACCACTGACGTCTTTTGTTTCCCCCAGTGCAAACTGGGGCGACTCTACAAAGATGTCAGCCATCTCAGTTAGCTCTTCAAACTGACCCTTGACCCGCTTCATATCTGCCACCGGCCCTAGTAGCTGCAATTCAGAACGTCCTTGGGCTGTGACTAAGAAAGGTTCAAACAGACCCTTGACCTTTTCAAATTCTAATGTTTCTAATATTTTTTCGTTCATTCTTGTTCTTTCAATTATTCGTCATGCTTATCACAGCTGGTTAACTTGATACTACGGTAAGAAGGAGTTAAATCGTAAAACTCATAAACCCAGTATCCTCATCGTTATCTGTGGGTTCTATCGCTATTTACCAACTGATTTTAAGGTTATTAAAAAGGGAGGGCAAGCCCTACCCCAATATTTTTGTGACCCACAGGTTCTTCAAGAAATGAGACACCAATGGTGTGTCAACCATCATACGAACCATTAAACTTTCATGGAGTTTATCTTGAACCAAGCCTATCGGTACAGTTGCCAAGATCGTTAAAACCATCTCAATACCTATCCATGAGATGATAACAGACATAATTCCCGCAATAATCCTGGTATGAGGCACATCTAAACTCTCAAGATCCATAATATGTAGGAAAAGTCCTAGAAAACGGATGATTGCATACACCACTAAGTAGATGATGAAAAAAGCTAAACCTGCATAAAAGACCTGATCTAAGTCAAACAGTTGACTCTGGTCAAAAAAGTAGGTAGAGGAGCCTTCAGTAGCACTGGCATAAGGCACCCAAAGGTAGAGCCATTGCCCCAAAGGACGATAGTATAGGCTAGCTACAAAAAGAGAAATTAAACTCCCTAGGAGATAGGTTCCTTGAAGACCGAGTCCTCTGCGATAGCCAATGTAAAATTGCCATGCTAAGATAAGTAGAATTCCTAAAGAAATCATGGTAAAACCTCCTCAGTTGGCGTTTCTGATGTTTGAATATGCTCCAACATTTTTTTGCGAAGGCGGTTTAATTCCTCCTCTTGCTTTTCAAACTCAATTTCACGGGCCAACTGAACAGATAGAGTGTTGATAGCTAGTAAAATTGCCAAAGTCTCAGAATCTGCGGTCGGCATTTCCTCCTGCAAAGCCTGATATTTTTCTTTAGCGACCCGCTCGATTTCTTCCATAAACAGGTTATCGTGCTCTGTGGTTAGGGTCAATTGTTTATCTGAAAATGTAAATTTATATCGATTTAAGTTTGCCATAAATTACCTCAGCCTTCATTATACCTTATTTTTAAGCATTTGACCATTTGACACGGTCATTTTTCTAATTTTGTGGTAAAATAAAACCTATGAATCCAATCGTTTTGCTTTTGACTGATGACGAAATCAGTCGACTGACTGCCCATTATGCCAACTACAATAGATCAAATAACGACCCCAATAAAAAGTACTTTTTTAAGGTCAATGGGACAGCCATTAGTGTTTATGCTTCTGGCAAGGTCATGTTTCAGGGACCAGAGGCCCAAACTTTAGCAAATCAGTGGCAGACCACGACTGATAATCATAAAAAAACCAGTGACAAGCATTCATCTACACCTTCTCGAGTGAATCAAGCTCTATCGACGGTTGGTTCTGATGAGGTTGGAAACGGCTCCTACTTTGGAGGCATTGCGGTAGTGGCCAGTTATGTGCGCCCCGACCAACATTCTCGACTCAAAGCCCTGGGTGTTGATGATTCCAAAAGTCTGACCGATGCTAAGATTCTACAGATTGCGCCCATTTTGGAAAAGGAAATTACTCACCAGGCCTTACTATTGTCGCCTTCCAAGTACAACGAAGTTGTCCCAAGTCGCCACAACGCAGTTTCAGTCAAGGTCGCTCTTCATAACCAGGCCCTTTACTTGCTCCTTCAAAAAATTGAAACACCAGAGCAGATTATTATCGATGCCTTCACCAGCTCTCAAAATTATAAGAAGTATGTGACCAAAGAGCCAAATCAATTGCTCATACCTGTTCAGCTGATTGAAAAGGCTGAGAGCCAATGTTTAGCTGTTGCAGTTTCATCAATCATGGCCCGAGCGATGTTTTTAGACCAGTTAAAAGAGTTGGGAGAACAGGTTGGTTACAAGCTTCCAAGCGGAGCAGGTCCAGCCTCTGATAAGGTTGCTGCCCAACTGCTACAGGCCTACGGCCGATCATCCCTCCACCAAACCGCTAAACTTCATTTTAAAAACACTGAAAAAGCAGAGAAATTAGTCAGGAGATCTTAACCATGTCAGGACGTCAAAAAAATCAATTTAATCTTAGAAAGTTCCTCAGAGAATGGGGCGGATTTATCCTCATCATGGGACTCTTTCTCATCTCACGCTACACCATTTGGAATCCCGTTACAGTCGAAGGTCATTCCATGGACCCAACTTTGAAGGATCGTGAAATGCTCATTGTCTTGCTTCATACTGATATTGAGCGATTTGATGTCGTCGTTGCTAATTCTGTTGATGATGGTGGGGAAACTAAGAACATTGTGAAGAGAGTCATCGGAATGCCTGGTGATGTGGTCAACTTTAACAATGATGTTCTCACCATTAACGGTGAAGTTGTCGACGAGCCCTATATTGCAGAATACTTAGCAGCCTTTAAAAAGGACAAGCTTCAAGAAATCTATAGTTACAATAGTTACTTTCAAGAGCTCGCTTTGAAATCCCAGACCTTTACCACAGATGCCAATTACAATAGCAATTTTACGGTTACTGTTCCTGAAGGGCAATATTTCTTAGTTGGAGACGACCGTATTGTCTCTAAAGACAGCCGACATGTCGGGACCTATTCAGAAGAAAGCCTCATTGGTGAGGTCAAAGTCCGTTATTGGCCGATTACCAGTATAGACTTGTTTTAAAAAGCCCGGCTCCAGCTCAAGAGCTGGGTTTTCTCACATAGGAAAGGATATCATGGAATATTTTTTTTCTGGAACGATTGAACGGGTTATTTTTGAAAACCCAAGTAATTTCTACAAAATTATAGTCCTCACTATTGATGAGACAGACTACGATGACTACGATGACTTAGAAATCATCGTTACAGGTACAGTTGCTGATGTTATTGAGGGTGAAGACTATCGTTTCTATGGTGAGCTCGTTCAACATCCAAGATACGGCCAACAACTTAAGATTACCCGCTATGAGCGCAGTAAACCTAGTGCTAAGGGATTAGTTAAATATTTTTCGAGCGATCATTTCAAAGGAATCGGTCAAAAAACAGCTGAGCGCATTGTGGGAGCCTATGGTGAAGAAGAGACGATCGACCGAATCCTGGCTGAACCCGAACAACTGACCGAGATTCAAGGCCTGTCCAAAACTGCCCGTAACAATTTCCTAGAAAAATTGCGGGCTAACTATGGAACAGAGATGATTTTGGCAAAGCTAGCCACCTATGGTATCCCTAATAAATTAGCCTTTCAGATTCAAGATACCTATAAAGAAACAACCTTGCAAGTTATCGAAGACAACCCCTATCAGCTGGTTGAAGACATTCAGGGTATCGGGTTTAAACTGGCCGATCGCATTGCCGAGGCACTTGACATCAAAAGCGATGCCCCAGAGCGCTTTCGAGCAGGACTCATTTACAGCCTCTTAAGCCGTTCAATGGAAACCGGCGACACCTATGTGGAAGCTAGGGACCTCTTAGAAACAACCATTTATCTATTAGAAGATGCGAGACAAATCGAGGTCTCCCCAGAAGCAGTCGCTGCAGAACTCGGTAACCTCATTGCTACTGATAAGGTCCAACAAATTGATACTAAAATTTTTGACAACAGCCTCTACTTTGCTGAGCAAGGTATTGAAACCCAATTAAACCGCCTCATGAAGCATGGCCCTGAGCGCGTTTTTCAAGAGGCGGTTATTTTAGAAGAAATTGCTAGACTAGAAGACGAGCAGGGGATCACCTATGATAGCCTGCAAAAAGACGCTATTGTCAAAGCCATCAACCAATCCGTCTTCATCCTAACAGGTGGACCAGGGACTGGTAAAACAACTATTATCAATGGCCTTATTGCCGTATACGCTCGACTTCACAAGATCGATCTGACCAAGGTTACAGGTGATTGCCCGATTATGCTAGCTGCCCCTACTGGCCGAGCTGCCAGACGGCTGAATGAGTTAACCGGTCTTCCTGCTGCTACCATTCACCGACATTTAGGTTTAACGGGAGAATCTAATGACGAAGTCAGCTACCTTAATGATTATCTCGATGCCGAGTTTATCATTGTCGATGAATTCTCAATGGTGGATACTTGGTTGGCTTACCAACTATTATCCAATATTTCAGGTAATACCCAACTCCTAATTGTAGGGGATAGCGACCAACTCCCTTCGGTCAATCCTGGCCAAGTGCTAGCTGACCTCCTCAAGGTCAACAGCATCCCTAGTATCAAACTGAAGAAAATCTATCGCCAGTCCGAGGAATCAACTATCGTCACCCTAGCCAATGCCATTCGGCAAGGTGTCTTGCCAGCGGATTTTACTCAGAAAAAAGCTGATCGCTCCTATTTTGAAGCCCAGCCTGAACATATCCCGCAAATGGTCGGACGCATTGTCTCAGCTGCCATCTCCAGTGGCATCAAGCCTCAAGACATCCAAATTTTGGCTCCCATGTACCGGGGGACTGCTGGAATTGACCAGCTCAATCAGCTCATGCAAGCCCAGCTCAACCCTTTGCTTGATGGTCAAATCGAGTTTGCTTTTAATGACTTAGTTTTTCGAGAGCACGATAAGGTGATTCACCTGGTCAATGATGCTGAAAGCAATGTCTTTAATGGCGACCTAGGCTACATCACAGATCTCTTACCAGCTAAATATACTGACAGCAAACAGGACGAACTGACCATTATCTTTGATGGCGGTGAAGTGACTTACCCGCGCAATGAGTGGTACAAGATTACCTTAGCCTACGCCATGTCCATTCATAAATCGCAGGGCAGTGAGTTTCCAGTGGTTATCCTTCCCTTGACCAACAGCAGCAAGCGTATGCTCCAGCGAAATCTCCTCTATACAGCTATCACTCGTAGTAAGAGCAAGCTCATCTTGCTAGGCAATCTGTCTGCCTTTGACTATGCTCGAGCACATACAGGAACTGCCCGAAAGACCTATTTGGTTCAACAGTTTGGTCAGAAGGCCAGTGAGAGTCCAGAAGTAAACCCGTCAAGGACTGACACAGCTAGGGAATTAGCAGACCTTACTGGAGAAAAAGAGCCTGACACCACCCCAACAGAAGCTGCCACAACTGAGCAAAAACCTGTCAGCTATACCCTCACCCCACATAATTACCAATCGATCGATCCCATGATCGGCCTAACCGAAGAAGAGATCAAGAAATTCTTTAGATAAAAAACAAGCCTAGCGTTCTTTATGCCAGGCTTGTTTTGTCGTTAAGTGAAACAGCAATTGTTTCTATTGGGATTAAGCCCCAAAAAACACAGGGCTTTACCCTACCAGCCATCACTCTCTAAAATTGGGTTAATTGCAAGTAGATGTAGCTGATGACAGAGATAATGACCAGTAAACTATTATTGAGCAGATGAAGGCTTACCTGCAAGATATACGAACTCAGTCGGAACTGGCCAATATTATTATTGTGGGAAGTCACATTGATTACGAAGACCTGCTTAAAAACCATTACCGTGTTTTTGGGGTTATCGATAGAACGGACAATCAGTCTATCTCGTTTCTTATAAAAGAAATTCGTTACTATCTTGATGGGATTTATGGCGACTCATTAGGACGAG
Organism: Streptococcus rifensis; assembly: GCF_053203525.1. Classification (NCBI taxonomy): domain Bacteria; kingdom Bacillati; phylum Bacillota; class Bacilli; order Lactobacillales; family Streptococcaceae; genus Streptococcus; species Streptococcus rifensis. The sequence goes on from NZ_JBRUCW010000012.1 coordinate 14,498, forward strand.
ACTAGGCAGTCATAGCGTTAGTCTGCTGATAAATTTGTCACCGTCACTCCTAATAGACGGATGCCCAAGTCTTTTTTGTCCAAATTATCGTAGATGCTGTGGACAACTGTTTCTAGCTGGGCTGGGCTAGCGACTGGTTCAGCTAGGCTTTTGCGCTTAGTCAGGGTAAAAAAATCTTCATAACGCAGCTTTAAGACCACGGTTTTTCCCTTCAACTGCTGTTTAGCAAGGCTCGCAGCCACACGCTGGCACAGGTTGCTCAACTCTTTTTTGGCGTCTTCATCATGATACAAGAGTTTGCCGTAGGTTCGCTCCTTGCCCAAGGACTTACGTACACGTTCTATCTTAACGGGCGAGTTGGAGATCCCTCTGGCTTTACGATAAAGGTCGTAGCCAAAGCGTCCAAAACGGTCAATCAAGGTCAGCTCTGGGATACTCTGCAGGTCAGCTCCTGTATATACCCCCATAGCATGCAGCCGCTCAACGGTTTTTCGCCCTACGCCATGGAATTTCTCAACTGGAAGTTCTGCCAGTACCGTCATGGCTTCCTCTGGCAGAATAACGGTTAAGCCATGGGGCTTTTTCATGTCTGATGCAATTTTGGCTAAAAATTTATTGTAGGACACACCGGCTGAAGCTGTCAAATGCAGTTCCTCCCATATATCCCGCTGGATAAGTTGGGCAATTTTAACTGCTGAGGAGGAGCCGATCTTATTGACCGTGACATCTAAGTAAGCCTCATCGATGGACATGGGCTCAACCAAATCGGTATAGCGCTGAAAAATGTCCCTGACTTGGCAGCCGACTTGGACATACTTATCGTAGTTGCCAGAGATAAAAACTCCTTGGGGACAACGTTCATAAGCCTCTTTGGCAGACATAGCCGAGTGAATACCAAACTCCCTCGCTTCATAACTGGCTGTGGAGACGACACCCCGTCCTCCAGACTGTCTAGGATCACGGGCAATGATGACAGGCTTTCCCTTTAATTTAGGATTATCCCTTTGTTCAATCGCTGCAAAAAAAGCATCCATGTCGATATGGATAATCTTTCGACTCGTGTCATTAATGAGGGGAAAAATCAACATGATAGCATCCTTTCCAAACTCAATTTTTTCCTATTATAGCTTATTTTTGAAATTAATATGAAAACGACATCTCTTTATTAAATTGTCAAAAAATTGTAATGTGATTCACTTAACATTCTTAATTAAGTATTTAACCTAATTAATCAGTGTAAAATAAATCACAGAAGAAAACGTTTACACTTGTTAATTTCCTTGTGTAAACGATTTCCAAATGTTATAATTGTAATTGTAAAAGCTATAAAAAGAAAGAAGGAACTCACATGTCAACAACAGTTAAAACAGCTAACGTGACAGAAGATGTTTTCGCGCAAGCCTGGGAAGGTTTCAAGGGAGATGACTGGCAAGATAAAGCCAGCGTAACCCGTTTCGTACAAGCAAACTATGCGCCGTACGATGGGGATGAAAGCTTCTTGGCAGGGCCAACAGAGCGTTCGCTTAAAATTAAGAAAATCATTGAAGACACTAAAGCACATTACGAAGACACACGTTTCCCTATGGATATCGATCGTGCGACTTCTATCGCTGATATCGGTCCTGGTTTCATTGACAAGGACAATGAAGTGATCTTTGGTATCCAAAACGACGAACTCTTCAAGTTGAACTTCATGCCTCGCGGTGGTATCCGTATGGCGGAAACAACTTTAATTGAGAACGGCTATGAGCCTGATCCACTCCTTCATGAAATCTACACGAAACATGCGACAACTGTAAACGACGGCATTTTCCGTGCCTACACGTCAAATATTCGCCGCGCTCGCCACTCTCACCACGTTTCAGGTCTTCCTGATGCCTATTCTCGTGGTCGCATCATTGGGATGTACGCTCGTCTTGCCCTTTATGGTGCAGACTACCTCATGCAAGAAAAAGTTGCTGACTGGAATGCGATCACTGAAATCGACGAAGAATCTATCCGTCTCCGTGAAGAAATTAACCTCCAATACCAAGCCTTGCAAGAAGTTGCAAAACTCGGTGACCACTATGGTGTCGATGTTCGGAAACCAGCGATGAACACTAAAGAAGCTATCCAATGGGTCAACATCGCCTTCATGGCTGTTTGTCGCGTTATTAACGGTGCTGCTACGTCACTTGGTCGTGTACCAATTGTTCTTGATATCTATGCAGAACGTGACTTGGCTCGTGGTACCTTCACAGAATCTGAAATTCAGGAATTTGTAGATGATTTCGTCTTGAAACTTCGTACAGTTAAATTTGCACGTACGAAATCATTCGATGAAATCTATTCAGGTGACCCAACCTTCTTGACAACATCAATGGCTGGTATGGGTAATGATGGCCGTCACCGTGTGACAAAAATGGACTACCGTTTCCTCAATACCCTTGACAATATCGGTAACTCTCCTGAACCAAACTTGACAGTTCTTTGGTCTGACCAATTACCATACGCTTTCCGCCGCTACTGTATGGCCATGAGCCACAAGCACTCTTCTATTCAATACGAAGGTGTCTCAACAATGGCTAAAGACGGTTATGGGGAAATGTCATGTATCTCATGCTGTGTATCACCACTTGACCCAGAAAATGAAGACAAACGCCACAACATCCAGTACTTCGGTGCCCGTGTTAACGTTCTGAAAGGTCTCTTGTCATCATGGAACAACGGTTATGATGATGTTCATAAAGACTATAAAGTCTTTGACGGTGTGGAACCAAACAATGACGAAATCTTCGACTACGATAAAGTCATTAAAAACTTTGAAATTGCCCTCGACTGGTTGACTGATACGTATGTCGATGCCATGAATATCATCCACTACATGACGGACAAGTACAACTATGAAGCTGTCCAAATGGCCTTCTTGCCAAGTCACCTTCGCGCTAATATGGGATTCGGTATCTGTGGTTTTGCCAATACTGTTGATTCCCTTTCAGCTATCAAGTACGCACAAGTAAAACCAATCCGTGACGAAGATGGCTTCATCTACGACTACGAAGTGACTGGTGAGTTCCCTCGCTACGGTGAAGATGATGACCGCGTTGATGACATTGCGAAATGGCTCATGGAAGCTTTCTATACTCGTCTTGCTAGCAAGCCACTTTACAAAAACGCTGAAGCTGCTGTGTCTATCTTGACCATCACTTCAAACGTTGCTTACTCTAAACAAACTGGTAACTCTCCAGTTCACCGCGGAGTATTCCTCAACGAAGATGGCTCTGTCAACACTTCTAAAGTAGAATTCTTCCCACCAGGTGCGAACCCAACGTCTAAATCACGTGGTGGTTGGTTGCAAAACTTGAACTCTCTTGCAAAACTTAACTTCAACCACGCTAACGATGGTATCTCACTCACAACTCAAGTCTCACCAAAAGCTCTTGGTAAAACATTTGATGAGCAAGTGAAGAACCTTGTGACCATTCTTGATGGTTACTTTGAAGGTGGTGGTCAACACGTTAACTTGAACGTTATGGACCTTAACGATGTTTACCAAAAGATTATGGATGGAGAAGATGTTATCGTTCGTATCTCAGGTTACTGTGTCAACACCAAGTACCTCACTAAAGAACAAAAAACTGAGTTGACACAACGTGTCTTCCACGAAGTGCTCTCACTTGATGATTCTGTAGATGAGTTGGTTAATAACTAAGTCCCTCTACTAGCAATCTGAGGCTGGATTATATAATCCAGCCTCTTTGTTTGTTTTAGATAAATACAACTATCCTTTTAGTTCGTGCATCGTTTCACCCTTTCGAAATCTCCATACAAGCTTTAAAACTCTCTCTTAAAAAGAGCTTAAGATGCTAAAAATACTATAAAATAGGGGGTTTGCGCGACTAGCTTCTATATGTTAAAATGAAGACAGGATGAACTGTTTCGGACAGTGACCCTATTCTCCATCAATAGATAAGGACATACAATATGAAATTATATTTAACCGATAAAGCCAAAGAAGTTTATTTACTACTGGGCTTTGTCCTCTTTATTTTTATCAATGTATTTTTATTTAATAACAAAACTGGCATTGGCTTCTCTGTTTTTTCAACATTGACTTTACTTGCTATCGGGTTGTTATCTCAACGCCGATCACTCAAAATCCTAGCCATCATTTCCTACCTGATTAATATCATCGTAGCATGGCAAGGATTGAATTATCTAGGATGGTTAACCGCTGTCCAAGCGATTGAATTGATTTTTATTGTCTGGTTTCTTTATCCTAAAGATACTTTCCTAAAAAATGATGCTACTGATCGCTTTTTATTTCATTATCGTCTTGGTAAGCTAGCAACAATAGCAAGTTTAACAGCCCTTATTTATATCCTTTTCCAGATAGCTCGCCTATTTTGGGATGGTACTTTTTTAGAATTCGGCGGGAACACAGCCTTTATCTTTGGGACACAGTATTTCTTATACACCATGCTTCAAAAACTGCATTTCGAAGAGGAGGCTGCCATTGAAGCACGGATGGCTAAAGCAAAACAGCTAGCTGAATTAAAACTTGTCCAACAAAAAATGAGGGAAAATACTCCTAAAAAAACAAGTGCTATTCCACTTGTTACCAATAACTTTGTGAAACTAGCCGGCATATGGTTGATTGTGATGGATTTGTCTATCCTGTCCTATATCATAAAGCCAAATGATGTTGGCTTTGGCTTTGGGGCTTTCTTTGTTCTCTTGAGTATCATTGTTTCACTCATCGTCAAGACAGAAGAAGATCCAAATGATGTTTTTTCACTCATTTACCATAAAATCCGCCCTGTACAACCCGTGTTCTTTATCATTTTGTTGATTGCCCATGCTCAAAAATTTAGCTATGGCGCAGCCTATGCCCTACTCTTTGCTATCGCTTATTTTATTTGGGCAATTGGCAAAATCAATATGAAAACCTTGCTGACTGCAACTGTACTGATTTACTTCTTTCCTGTCTTTGGCTACATTTCAAACCCTTATCGATTAGGGGCAGAGTCCCTATCTGATGTTGGGAAAATGCTAGTTAAAAAGGGGAGTCCAGACTATTACAACCTAATCAATTGGCTGGACTGGTCATCCGAAAGTTTTGAAGATGATGATCTTGAGGATGATTATTCTGTTGACCATTATGATGAAGATACCTTGACTGAGCAAACGCGTACCTATGCTGATACGGTTTGGGTTAGCAGTTACACTTCTGAGGCGGGGATTGAAATTGAAGAATATGTCTCTGAATTAGAACTCAGCTACAATTCCATTATCGATAAGGTAGAAGTCCAGGTGCGAACCACAAATGACTTAGTCACTCTATCTGGCTACCAAGAAGCTTATGAGCGTGCAGTATCTAACCCTGAAGGTGAGGATTTCCCTTACCAATACAGAGGCTATGTGTATCTCCAAGATATCGAAGGAGCCTACGGTATTTATCGCATCTATATCAGGCTTGACGAACAATGGTTGGAAGAGTTTGCTGAGAATCCTGATGGGCTATCCTTCGACTTACTGATTTCTGGCGTCGACGGTGATTTATCTGTCATCGAGAGTTATTGATGAAGAAAATAACAACAGATCGAAGACAAAGTCATTTTTGGAACTTTCCTTAGGTTTTTCGCTCTCTTATTTTCAGTCTCAAACTTTACATGATCGACTGAATCGGTTAAACAGACGGTAGCGAATCCCTTCGGGATGATTGTTAAGGCCAACCTAAATTTTGAGCCTTCTTCACTATTTCATCTCCATACTCAGACCCGAAATAGTCCAATGGACTATTTCACCTCAAAAGTTCCGAATGCCTGACACGATAAGGTTTCAGGCTTTTTTATCACAGGGGAAGATTTCAGTTTTGGCTCGCTTCCCTCGCTCAAATTCTATATTTTTAACAAAATCATTAGCACAGAAAATAGAGTTTGTCTGAGATCTCATAACACGTCTTTAATTTCTAAAATTAAGGAGGCCGGGCAAAAAGTTATAATTTAATTATTCTTTTTAAAAGTAAAATGGCATAGAATCAACGTTTTAACAACGTTATTCCATGCCATTTTCTATTTTTCGAGACTTTTTGCCCAACCTCTTTTCAACTTTTTTCGTAAAACTATTGACTAGAAAGCCATTGAGGTTTCTTTCATGGTTTGTTTAATGACCTCTCTCAGTTCTCGACGCTTAGTAATCCATTGAGGTCGGTCATCATAGGCAAAGGTCCGATTGGTTAAGAAAATAGCAGCCTGCTGGTCTTTGCGATTAATCATGACAAAGGGACCTGTATAACCTGTATGGTCTATCCAATCGCCATCTAAATTCCAACCTAAAGAGCGTGTCTTTTCTTCTTTAGCATAATTTTCCCAAAGATTCTCCGCAAAATCATCCTCTAAATAATGCTGGCAAAAGAGCTGCAGATCTGAAAGGGGTGAAAAGAGTCCTGCAGACCCACAATGATGTCCCAGCACCTTAGCCTTGGGATCGTGCACCTGTCCATCTAAAATTCCTGAGATGGTAGGCACCGCTCCTAAAACAGGACCAAATCCTGTCTCTGACATTTGCCAGGGGTCAAAGAGCTGTTCAGCAAAAATACTGGCCAAGTCTTTCTCAAAAACTTCTTCTAAGAGAAAACCAAGCAGGATGAAATTGACATCTGTATAGCCAAAAGTCTTTTGTTTAGTGACCTTAATCTGATCAATAGCAGCCTTTAATCCTTTGGCATCTAGCTTATCGCGATTGGGAATGAAGGGATCAATTCCGGAGGTGTGCGTCAAGAGTTCTCTAATCGTGACATTTGGATCAGTGACCGCAGGATAATAGGCTTTTAAGGGAGTATCTAATGCGAGACGACCCGCTTGGATAAGCTTAATCATGACTGTCGCGACACCCACGACTTTTGATACACTGGCTAAATCATAGACCAGATTTGATACGGTAGGTTGATGTCCATCAATGGTTCCATAATAGTCGTTCTGCCATTTTCCATGGTCATAAAGAGCCAGACTAGCTCCAGGATATAGCCCTTGGTCTATCTGGCTTTGAATTTTATTTTGAATTACTGTCATTTTCGTAGCTTAATATCCAGTCCATTTTGATCAGTAACAGTTAAAAATCGTTCTTTCTTATCTACAAAGACTTCCAGTCCAGATTTGCGAGCTTTTTGAGCAATAGGCGCTAAGTCTTTATCTTGCCCCATCATAAGTTCCAGACCGACTAAATCCCAGGTGACATTGTTAGCAACCTGTAAGTCCTCTCCCTCAGCTTGGATAAAACGTACAGGAACATCTGGAAAAAGATCTACAAAAAGATTTTTACTATTAGCAACATCCTTCGTTCTCACATCAACAGATTCAATAGCAAACCGACTCAGTCCGTCAAATACGGACTCACCCTTTTTGAAAATTGGCTCTCCTTTAAAAATTTCAAGTTCAGCAACATTATCTTCTGCATGTAGCAAAAAAATATCCCCTTCGGGAGACTCCGCCGTAAAAGCCCATCCCTTTGGACCTTGATAAAGGGCTTGGTAAGGTGCTCCCAAATCTAATAAATGTTCAATTTCTTCAGGAATAGCAACTTTTACAGTAACCTGGGCTAACTTTTTAGGACCTTTCACTTTACGAGTTCTTGCCGCTGGCGATTCTTCTAAAATCAACTGCACTTTTTGATCTCCATAGCTTCCCAAATCTGCAAAAGCATTTTCCTCATGGAGTACCTTAAATCCTAGGACTTTTGTATAAAATTCAATGTTTAAAAAACGGTTATTAACCTTTATTACTGGAATCATTTCAATTACTTTCCCATTTCTTTTCATACTTTATATTGTAAGGTAAATAACTGATTTTGACAACTATTTAACGGTTTATAAGATAAGTTTCCTGCTGTCTGAAAACGTATTACTCTTCCTTATGAAAATCCTTTTCAATCTATGGCTAATTAAAATACCACTTCCAGACCTAGCAAATAATATCCAAACATGCTGTAATCTATTTCAATAGCCTTGTAGCCCTCATACCATCGCTCTACTACTCTATTGATTATTTTAGACAATCATCTCTTTATCAAGTATAATAGAGAAAGTAAAGCTCGGATAGGCTATCGATACTCATAACATCATTTCTTCATTGAATTATTCATCTGTTCATCCTATCCTATAAATTAAATCTTTCAGAAGGGATTGCCATGCGCTACAATCAATTTTCCTACACACCTGTCTCCAAAGAGCAGATGCTTGAAGAACTTCAAGAACTCGGATTTGCCCTCTCAGTTGATCAGTCTGATAAAGCAAACTTTGAAACCTTTGTCCGTAAAACTTTCTTTAATTACCAAGACACCGATTATCCCTTGTCGACACTCCTTGCCGATGAGAAGACAGATCTTCTGGATTTCTTCCAGTCTGATGCCCCTTTAACCCCTGATATTTTCTATCAGGTTACCCTACAACTCCTCGGTTTTGTACCAGGAGTTGATTACAACAATCTAACAGAATTTTTAGACCAGCTAAATTTTCCTATTATTTTCGGGGATGTAATCAATAATATCTACCATTTGCTTAATACCCGTAAGAAATCTGGCAATACCCTCATTGACCATTTGGTGGCACAGGATTTGATTCCCCAGGACAATACCTACCACTTTTTCAATGGCAAGGTACTTTCAACCTTTACCACCCATGACCTGATTCGTGAAGTGGTCTACGTGGAGTCAGGTCTCGATACAGACGACGATGGTGAGATTGACTTGGTCAAGGTGAATATTATTCGTCCCCGCTTTAAAGGTAAGCTTCCTACTATCATCACCAACAGTCCTTATCAGCAGGGGATTAATGACGTTGCCAGTGATAAGGCCCTCTATAAGATGACTGGCGACCTACAGGAAAAAGAGAACAACCAAATCACGGTTAGTGAACCAAGGCAACCAGAACTCCTCGCTGGGACAGCACCAGCTGCTGAAACCTTTGCAGCGGAAGAAACCTTTACCTATCAGGGGCGCTTTACCACTATCAACGACTATTTCCTCTCCCGTGGCATGGCCAATATCTATGTATCGGGTATTGGAACCCTAGGCTCTCAAGGAATGATGACTAGTGGTGATTACCGCCAAATCCAGTCCTTTAAGGCTGTGATTGACTGGCTCAATGGCCGAGCTGTGGCCTTTACCAGCCATCGAAGAGACAAGCAGGTCCTAGCGACTTGGTCAAATGGGAAAGCAGCCACCTCTGGGATTTCCTATCTAGGAACTCTCTCAACAGGGCTTGCTACCACAGGTGTTGATGGCCTCGAAGTCATTATGGCAGAAGCTGGTATTGCTTCTTGGTACGACTACTACCGGGAAAATGGCCTGGTTGTCAGCCCAGGTGGCTATCCAGGTGAAGACCTCGATAGTTTGGCAGAATTGACCTACTCCAAGTCCCTCCAAGCTGGTGATTTCCTCAAAACCAAGGATGCCCACAAGGCCTTTATCGCCCAAATGGCTAAGGACCTAGACCGGGAAACTGGTGACTTCAACCAATTCTGGCAGGACCGTAACTACCTGCCTCATATCGATAAAATCAAGGCAGAGGTCGTCTACACCCATGGCCTCCAAGACTGGAATGTGAAGCCTGTTCATGTCTACAATGTTTTTAAGCGCCTCCTGCCTGAGACTAAGAAACACCTCTTTCTCCACCTCGGGGAACATGTCTACATGAATAACTGGCAATCCATCGATTACCGGGAGAGCATGAACGCTCTTTTGAGCCAGCGGCTCCTAGGGCACGATAGTACCTATACCTTACCAGAAGTCATCTGGCAGGACAATACTGCCCTTCAGACCTGGCAGACATTAGACAATTTTGGCAGTGGGGAGCAGGTAACTCTCAGCCTTGGAGATGGGGAAGCCAGCATTGAAAACCAATACACTGAGGAAACCTTTGCCCGCTATGACAAGGACTTTAATGCCTTTAAGCAAGACCTCTTCATGGACAAGGCAAATCAAGTGACTGTTGACCTCACCCTAGAAGAAGACCTCTTCTTAAACGGTCCGCTTCGACTAGATTTACGGGTTAAATCAAGCATTTCCAAAGGCTTCATCTCGACTCAAGTTTTGGATTTTGGTCCAGCCAAACGGATTACCTCTATCCCCATGCCAATCGCCCCTCGCTCCGTAGACAATGGACGCAACTTTGCCCAAGAAGACCTGAGAGAATTGGCAATGCCTGAGACGCCACATCGGGTCGTTACCAAGGGTCACCTCAATCTGCAAAACCGTACCGACCTTATGACGGTGGAGCCTGTCACACCAGATACCTGGATGTCCGTTAGCTTTGAGCTCCAGCCGACCGTCTACAAATTCAAAAAAGGCGATAGCCTTCGCATCGTGCTCTACACAACCGACTTTGAGCACACGGTGAGGGATAATCATAGCTGGCAAATCACTATTGATTTAGCTAAATCTCAGATTCATTTACCAGTGAATGTTAATTCGCAAACGAATGGCTAACGAACAGTATTGAGGATATCCTTAAGTAGGTAAAATTTTTATGATAGTAAACTGTAACTATAGTTATCTCTTTGTTTTTGCTATAATAGATTTATGAATAGGAAAACTCTAATCAAAAAGCGTCGAGAGCGAGCCAACCGCCGACTGTCTCTCCTTATGAGCCTCATTCTTTTAATGGCTTTTGGAAGTCTTTTAACGCTTTATTTTTGGTCAAGGCCTCAAGAAAAGTCGATAAAGCACCTACAGCAAAATCAAACTAAGACTACACTCAATTCCTCAGATTCTCTTCAAGACATACCAGTATCAGCAGATGATGAGCTAGATTGGGAAAAGCAAGACCAGCCTGTTCAAGTGCCGATTTTGATGTACCATGCTATCCACATCATGGATCCTGCCGAAGCTCCTAATGCGAATTTAATCGTTGCGCCAGATGTCTTTGAAAGTCACTTAAAAGCCTTAACAGAGGCTGGTTACTATAGCCTAACTCCAGAAGAAGCCTACAAGGTGCTTACTGAGAATGTCCTTCCCAAGGGCAAAAAAGTCGTCTGGCTAACCTTCGATGATAGCTTGTGGGATTTTTATGAGATTGCATACCCTATCCTAAAAAAATACCAAGTCAAGGCGACTAATAATGTCATCATCGGAACCCTAGGCCATCACGGACACCTCTCTATCGAACAGCTCTTGGAGATGAAAGGCAACGGCATGTCCTTTCAGGCACATACTGTCAACCATCCTGACCTTGCCATTAGCACCATCGAAAGCCAGCAACACGAATTGGTTGAGAGCAAAGCCTATTTAGACAGTTTTCTGGAGCAAGACACCATTAGCCTGGCTTATCCAGCTGGGAAATATTCACCAGACACCTTAGCCATTGCTGAGGCTGCTGGTTACAAGATGGCCACTACTACCAATCCCGGCCTAGCCAGTTTGGATAATGGCTTGTTAACACTTAACCGTGTCCGAATCATGCCGACAACAACAGCAGAGAGCTTACTTCACGAATTATATATTGATTAATGAATTATTCCTATTGGAACTTGAGGTAATTTAACCAACTCAACCTATATTAATCCCGATATTCGGAATGAATCAAATAGTCCAATAAAAGCCGTCATCGATTGCCTCAATGTAGCTCGTAACCTGTAAATCAACTCTATTGAATTTAAAAGAGCATATTTCACTCCAAGAGTTTACCTGCTGATTCCTTATTTCATCCGCAGTAGTCCTCAAAAACCTCTCCCAAAAAATCGCCTTGATAAGGCAGATTTTAGGAGAGGTTTCATTTGTCTGGATAAGCCTTTAAATCAAAATGAGTCGAGGCGACACAGGTTATCTTTGGAAGTCATCCCATCAAGGCAACACTGTTTCTGTTTGATTTTTAGAGCGCATGGTTTAATAATCTATCACCTCTTTGCGGTCCTGAATACGGCTCTTTTTACCGTGACGCTCTTCTAACACTGCTTTAACGTCTTCTGTAGTCACATTGGTTTCAACCAGCATAACGGCTAGATGGTAGAGAAGATCCGCCACTTCGTTGGCTGTTTCTACCTTGTCAGCATTTTTGGCTGCGATCACCACTTCGGTCGCTTCTTCTCCAACTTTTTTAAGAATCTTATCGATTCCCTTGTCAAAAAGGTAATTGGTGTAGGAACCTTCTTTGGGCTGTTCCTTGCGACTTCGAGCACTTTGATACAATTCTTCTAACATCATCATTCTTCTCCTTCTTGGGCCCATAGTTGCTGGTAAAAGCAGGAATAGGCTCCAGTATGACAAGCTGCGCCCTCTTGCTCTACTTGGATCAGCAGGGTATCTTGATCGCAATCGGTTCGAATCGACTTGACATGCTGGTAATGCCCTGATGTCGCTCCTTTATGCCAGAGCTCCTTGCGAGACCGGCTCCAGTAATGCATTTGCTTGGTTTTTAAGGTCAAGTCATAGCTTTCTTGGTTCATGTAGGCCAACATGAGCACCTCATTGGTCTGATAGTCGGTCACAATGACAGGAACGAGTCCGCCCTGCTTGTCAAAATCAATCCTTGCAGTTGTCATGCTGGTCGTACCTCGATTCCTTGAGCTTTCATGGCTTTCTTGACATCCTTAATGCTGACTTCACCGTAGTGGAAAATCGAAGCCGCCAGCGCCCCAGTTGCTGGGGTTTTTTCAAACACTTCTAATATATGCTCTTGATGACCAGCACCACCTGAAGCAATGATTGGCACATCGACCACCTCTGCCACGCGATTGAGCATGTCAAGATCAAAGCCAGACTTGGTCCCATCCTTGTCCATCGAGGTCAGCAAAATCTCACCCGCTCCTAGGGCGACAACTTCTTGGACCCAGGCGATTAAGTCCTTACCTGTGTCCTTACGTCCCCCAGCCACATAGACGTGCCAGCTGCCATCGTCTTCCTTTCGAGCATCAATGGCAACAACCACACACTGGTTTCCAAATTTTTCGGCGCAGTCTTTAATCAGTTGCGGGTTGGCCACGGCTGAGGAATTTACTGCTACCTTATCAGCACCTGCCTTGAGCATCTTGTTCATGTCTTCTACCGAGCGAATGCCACCACCGACGGTAAAGGGGATAAAGACCTGCTCTGCGACACGCCGCACCATCTCAACTGTTGTTTCCCGTTCTTCATGGGTGGCTGTAATGTCCAAGAATACCAGTTCATCACAGCCCGCTTCATAATAGGCACGCGCTGAGTCAACTGGATCCCCAACATCCGTCAGATTGACAAAATTGACCCCTTTGACTACACGGCCATCCTTCACATCCAGGCAGGGGATAATTCGTTTTGCTAGCATCTTAATTCTCCACCTTTTTTAATTCCTCTAAGCTAATATTGCCATTATAATAAGCCTTCCCAACGATAGTCCCAGCTACCCCAATTTCTTGTAGCTGAATCAAATCGTTTAGTTCGGCAATGCCTCCAGAGGCAATGACCTTGGCAGTTGTCAATTCAGCAACCAACTGTTTATAGTGCTCAAAGTTCGGTCCGCTCAGGGTACCATCCTTATCCACATCTGTATAAACAAAAAGCCGGACACCTCTTTTTTCCATGGCTTTGGCCAGGTCTAAAAAGTGAACATCCGAGGTTTCTAACCAGCCTTCTGTGGCTACCATCCCCGATTTAGCATCGATGCCGACCACAATTTTATCCGTCCCAAAGGCTTCAATGGCATCTTGCACAAAACTAGGATTCTTGACAGCCATTGATCCAATAATCACACGGTCAATACCGACATCGAGGTAATCCTGGATTTGCGCCATAGTCCGAATACCACCACCAACTTCAATACCTAGTCCAGTCTCTTTTTTGATGGTAGCAATGAGGTCTCGGTTGGTCGCTTGGCCGTCTAAGGCCCCATCTAAATCCACCACATGAATAAAGGCAATCCCAGCATCGGCAAATAGCCGGGCTTGTCCTAAAACATCCGGATTAACAACCGTCTGTTGCTTAAAATCTCCCTTAAAGAGACGGACAGCTTGGCCATCCTTGATATCAATTGCAGGTAAAATTTGCATGTGTTTCTCCTTATTTAAGCCATTTGATCACCAAGCGAATCCCAATGGTTGGTTTTCGCTTGACCGATGAAGATAAGCGCTCCATCACGTTCTTGAAGCCTAGTTCTGCTACTGGCAAAGCGCAACGAACTTGGAAAGGATCCCTAGGCCAACATCACCGGATTTCTCAGGATGAAATTGGGCCCCATAGACATTGTCTTTATGAATCATGGCAGGCACTGTCAAGCTGTATTGAGCCGTGACATCGATGTATGGTTTGGGAACATCTGTGTAATAGCTATGCACAAAATAAACGGACTGGCCCTCAAGACCTGGTGTCAAAGCTGTTTCCTGCTCGACTTCTAAAGCGTTCCACCCCATATGAGGAACAGGATAACCTGCTTGATGAGGGATTTGACGACAGACGCCTGGAATAAAGCCGAACCCCTTGGTTTCTTGATGTTCTAAACCCGTTTCTGTTAATAGCTGCATGCCCAAACAGATGCCTAGAAGAGGAGTCCCCTCAGCAACTGCTTGCTTGATTACCTCAACGAGCCCACGTTTTTCAAGTTCTGCCATGGCAGCAGGGAAAGCCCCAACTCCCGGTAATATCAAGGCCTTAGCATACAAGATGTGATCTGGATCAGCTGATAACAGGGCCTGGACCCCTAATTTTTTGAGGGCTCTCAGGACATTAGCTGTATTGCCAGCATCATAATCAATGACAACAATCATAATAACCCCTTTGTTGAATTTACCCCATGAATCTCTGGATTAATGGTAATGGCTTCCCGCAAAGCTCGACCTGTGGCCTTAAAAAGACTTTCTGCCTTGTGATGGCTGTTTTTGCCATGAATAATTTTAAGGTGGAGGGTCATTTGAAGATTAAAAGCCAGAGCCTGGAAAAATTCCTCAACCAACTCCGTGTCAAAGGCACCAAGCTTAGGATTGTCAAATTGACAATCAAAAACCAGATAGGAGCGCCCAGATAAATCTAGACTTGACAGGCCTAAGGTTTCATCCATGGGGACAAAGCTCGTCCCATAACGGTTAATTCCGGCCTTATTTCCCAGTGCTTCTTTAATCGCTTGTCCTAGCACAATCCCCACATCTTCTACGGTATGGTGACTATCCACATGCAGGTCTCCATCAGCTTTGACGATAAGGGAAATCCGACTATGTCTAGCAAACAGGGTGAGCATGTGGTCAAAAAAACCAACTCCTGTATCGATGTCTACAGGCTCCTGAGCATCAAGATTGAGCTTTAGTTTAATTTTAGTTTCAAAAGTGTTGCGTTCAATGGTTGCTGTTCTCATCGGTTAATCCTTTCTGATTTCAATAGCTTTTGCATGAGCTTGTAAGCCTTCAGAGTATGCCAAAGTCGTGATATCCTTTTCAGCCTCATGAATAGCCGCCTTAGAATACTGGGTGTACTGGATGCGCTTGATAAAGTCATAGACACCAAGAGCAGATGAGAACCGACTAGTTGCCGTTGTCGGCAAGACATGGTTAGTTCCAGCGTAATAATCTCCAATCGGCTCACTTGTGTAATGGCCCAAAAAGATGGAGCCGGCGTTTTCAACCTGATTCAGGTAGCCATAAGCATTTTCCATAGCGATTTCCAAATGTTCAGGTGCCACTAAGTTCATCAGGGCAAACATGCTATCCTTGTCCTTAGCGATAATGATGCGTCCATTGTTTTCCACCGATGGGCGCGCTATGTTTTCTCGTGGCAGCTGTTTTAATTGCTTTTCGACTTCAATCTCAACCGCATCTGCCAACTTTTCTGAGTTAGTCACTAGAATCGCACGGGCTAACACATCATGCTCAGCTTGGGATAATAAGTCAGCAGCCACATAGGCTGGATTGGCTGTCTCATCAGCAATAACTCCAATTTCAGAGGGCCCTGCAATCATATCGATGCCGACTTGACCAAACACTTCTTTCTTAGCTGTCGCAACGTAGATATTTCCTGGTCCTGTGATTTTGTCCACTTTAGGAATTGTCTGCGTCCCATAAGCCAAGGCCGCGACTCCTTGAGCACCTCCAACTTGGAAAATCTGATCAACACCTGCTAAGTCAGCCGCAACTAAGATGGCTGGATTAAAGGTTTCCTGAGGCGGTGTGATCATGATGATTTCTTTGACTCCTGCAATTTTAGCAGGAATCACATTCATCAGGACAGAAGACGGATAGGCAGCTGTTCCACCTGGCACATAGACGCCGACACGTTCGATGGGCCGAACCAACTGGCCTCGGATAACCCCGTCTACAGGCTGATCTTCAAAGCCTGTTTCCATTTGTTGTTTATGGTAGGATTCAATATTTGTGGCCGCATTTTTAAGAGCCGCTAGAACGTCTGGCTCAATGGTGTTATAGGCTGATTGGATGGCTGTCTCAGACAACCTAAAATCCGCGATTTCTATACCATCAAAAGCTTTTGTGTATTCTCTAAGCGCCTCATCGCCTCTTTGGCTAACGTCTTGGATGATTTCTCGAACAGTCGCCTCAACGGTTATATTTTGTTGGGTTAAAGCTACCTGTTCCTCAGCAAGAATACGGGCGATTTCCTCATTTGTTCCTTTTAAACGTTTCATGTGAAGGGTACCTCCTCTGTTCCGACCATCTTTTCAATTTTCTTAATAAAGTCTAACACGGATGGGTTGTTTTTCAGCGCTGCTTTATTAACAATTAGACGAGCTGAAATGCGGCAAATATCTTCGTACACTTCTAGCCCATTGGCCACTAAGGTCGACCCTGTTTCCACGATATCGACGATAGCATCCGCTAGGCCAATGATCGGAGCGATTTCAACACTCCCTTGAATGGAAATGATTTCGACATCTTCCCCTTTTTGGTTAAAGAAATCCGTCGCTACCGTTGGGTATTTGGTGGCAATAACTTTCCGTTTGTGGTCATTCGGCTGGTAATCTTTGGTAGAAGCTACCGAGAATTTACAAAGTCCAAAGTTGAGATCCAGCATTTCTAGGTAACCGGTCGGATGCTCCATGAGTACATCCTTACCGACAATGCCTATATCCGCCACACCATGCCGGACATAAGTGGTCACATCCGGTGCCTTGACGAGTAGAAATCGCAGCTGTTGTATCGGATCCTCAAAGATTAAATGCCTGCCCTTGTCTTCCATGAAAGTAAGATCAAACCCGGCGCGTGTCAAGAGCTTAATGGTGTCGTTTTCGATACGTCCCTTGGTTAGGGCTATCGTAATTGGTCTTGTCATCACCGCTCACCTCCTTCATATAAAAGTGAATCCTTTAGGGCATCATAAATCGCATCAATATCAATGGCCCAGCCTACCGCTGTTAAGTCTTCGCCACCGAACCGTTTGAACAGTTTATCATAACGACCACCAGACATGAAAGCGCTCGGCACTTTCGGATTAAAAACCTTAAACAGAATGCCTGTGTAGTAATCCTGAGTCGAAAGCTGGGCTAAATCGATCGTCGTTCCTGCTAAATCAGGTGATAGACTCTTAATCAGGGTTTCTAGATTATCCAATGCTTCTAAAATGGCTTTATCTTTGACCAGTTGCCTTGCTTTTTCTAAAACCACATCACTGTCTCCAAAGAGATAAGGTAATTCCTTCAATAAATCGGAAAATTCACTAGGATAAACGGTTGTGAATGTATGGAGACCCGTAATGTTTTTATCTCTGATGAGTGTTTCTAGCTTACCCTGATTTTCCTCATCTAAGGCCAAAGATTCAAACACAATTTGCAGGATACGGGCATGTGAAAATTCAAAGTGGTATTGAGTTAAACCAGCTTTTTGCAAGGCCTCATTAGCTGTTAAAACAGCTTCTTGGAGGGCAGATTGGACCGGATAGCCGATCAATTCAATACCCGCTTGCGTGCGCTCATTGACCAAGCCTCTTAGTTCTTCATTGTAATAGAAGACCTTGCCTGAGTAGGAAAAACGAATGGGTGCTTGAACACGAGTCGAAGCCATGACACGCCCAATCTGACTGGTAATATCCGGTCGTAAGGTTAGGAGGCCACCTTTTTTATCAAAAAGATTGTAGTGATTCGGGTTAATGGTGTTGGAAAAGACTTCTGAGTGCTCCAGAGTTGGGGTTTCAATGCGGTGGTAGCCTTTATCCATCAATAAGTCCGAAATATCGTGCTCTAATTTATACATGCTTTTGGCACGTTTAAAGAGCTTATCGCGCATCCCAATGGGGAGTTGAGTTTTAGTCATCTGTCAAGGTCTCCTTAATCACTTCTATCACGGTCCTCATTTCCTGATCAGTTCCTATGGAAATCCGCAAATAATCCTTGATGCGCTCGCTCTTAGGAAAATAACGAACGTAGATATGCCGAGATTCCAAATGGTCAAAAAGAGCTTGTGCAGAACAATGGTTGGGTTTCGCTAAGACAAAATTGGTCTGACTGTCTAAGACCGTAAAGCCTAAAGTCTCTAATTCCTTTGAGAAGGCATCTCTTGTCGCCATCGTCTGCTTACAAGTATCACGATAATAGTCCCAGTCCTTGACTGCAGCAGTCGCTAAGCTCTCCGCCAAGCTATCGACAGAATACGGATTAACAGAGTCCTTAACCGCCTGCATCACTTGAATCAAATCAGGGTGCCCAATGCCGTAACCAACCCTCAATCCTGCGAGACTTGCGTCTTTAGAAAAGGTCCGTGTGATAAAAAGATTAGGATAGTGGTCTAATAAAGGGATAGCTGTCTGCCCACCAAAGTTGACATAAGCCTCATCCACTATTACCACAACATCCTCATGGGCTTTCAAGAACTCTTCCAATGCCTCCAATGGCTTTCCAAATCCTGTTGGGGCATTGGGGTTGGCAATGATTATGCCACCATTGACTTGCTTGTAACCCTCAAAGTCAATCGAAAAATCATCTGCCAGGGGAATTTCCTTAAAAGGGACCTGGTAAAGGTCTGCCCAGACCTTGTAAAAGCCATAGGTTAAATCAGGAAAGAGAACCGGATCTTCCGAATTAAAGAAGGCTAAAAAGGCCAGTGAAAGGATATCATCACTCCCATTTCCGATAATCAGCTGTTCCTTAGAAACCCCTAATTGCTGGGCGAGAGCTTCCTTTAAGGTTGATTGATCTAAGCTTGAATATCGCGCCAGATTCTGAACAGAAAATTCTTCTAAGGCTCTGGCTACAGCAGGACTTGGTGGATAAGCATTTTCATTGGTATTTAATTTAATCATATTCGCATCATCGGGTTGTGCCCCTGGAATATATGGTTCCATTTGTCGTAATCCTTTAAGCGCCATCTCTGTCTCCTTCTCTTCTGTTCTTAGGTTTCAACTAAAGGGTTAGCTAGTCAGCCCCAATTCTTATAGGTGAACCCATTATTATCTTTATCCAACTTTTTAAAAAAGTATAAAAAAACCTCTTAACAGTTAACACTGTTAAAAGGACGTATTCCTACGTGGTACCACCTTAATTTAGTCACAGATTGCCCTGTAACCCTCATGAAGTTTGAAACTTCCCTCGTAACGTGAGTCAACCGTCATGCCCTACTCATTGGTCATTTTTCGAACATGCACTCCAGAATGTGCTCTCCTAAGGGTGTACGCTCTCACCTCACGTACTCTCTGTTGGGTCCTTGGGATTTTTTTCTGTCGTCGTTTTAGTATTTCCCTTATTGTACCTTTATTTGTCAGAAAATTCAATAGTTTTGTTATCATTTCTGGCATTCTTTCGGAAAACACGCTTTTACGATAGGGTTTTTCGGCAGTTTAGCTCAAAAAAACCATTTGAACCTTCAATTTGATATAATGGTAGCAACCACAATCAAGGAGCTTAACATGCGTGATAACCATCTACACACCTATTTTTCATACGACTCTGATGAAAGCTTTGAAGCCTATCTCGACCATTACCCTGGTGAAATCGTCACAACTGAGCATTTTGACTACTCTAACCCCTATACCAAGCAAGACGATGTCCCTGATTATGAAGCTTATGTTGACCATATTCAAGCACTAAATGAGCGTTATGGTAATCGCATCAAAACAGGAATCGAAATCGGTTATTACCAACCAAGGGAACAAGATATCCTGGACTATTTAGAAGGTAAACACTATGACCTCAAGCTACTCTCTGTTCATCACAATGGCACCAATGACTACCTCGATGATGAGGTCAAAGATTTTCATCCAGACCAGGTTATCCGCGAGTATCTAGACCTCTTAGAATATGCCATTGGTCGGGTTGAAGCTGATGTTCTGGCGCATTTTGATTATGGTTTTCGACTCTTTGATCTTGAAGTTGGCCAGTTAAAAGTCTATGAACCACAGCTCATTCGTATTTTCCAAAAAATGATAACTCATGGTCTAGCCTTCGAATTAAATGCGAAAAGTATGTACCTATACGGTCATGAAGAGTTATACAAGTATGCCCTTCACCTCGTCCATGATTTGGGCTGTCAGCGCTATTCTATTGGTTCTGATGGGCACCGTCTAGACCATTTCCGCTTGCAATTCGACCGCATTAAAAAGCTCTTGGATGCCGAAGGAATCCAAGAAAACCAAATCATCTAACCCTCTTCTTCTAACCTCTTTCTTTAATTTGACCCTTTTCCATGGTATAATATAGAGAGTAAAGGGGAATAGGAAATGGTTTCCCTAATTTTTTAAAAGGGATCTTTTGATCGCCTAAAACAAACACATAAGGGCTTAGCCCTTGATACGAAAGGAATCTTAAAAATCTTATGATGAATATGCAAGACTTGCTCCACGATTTTTTAAGTCTTGCAATCGTCAAAAACGTTGATTTAAAGCCTTTCTAAATTCACTAAATTAAACTAAAATCACTTAAAATTCTACCAATAAGACCAAAAATAGACAATGGCAGTATCTGAGTTGTACCAAAAAAGCTTCCTTTTAAAGAGAAGCTTTTTACTTTTTTTCATTTTAATTTAATCATCAAAAAAGAAGTACGGTGTAATTATTTAGAAATTTTTATATACATATTTCATACCCAATTCTTGATAGATATAGTATCTCAAAACTTCTTGAAGAAGCAACTTAGTTTCATACATCTCATGAATATCTGTTATCATTTCTGGATATTTATCTTTTGAATCGCCATGAGTATAATAATTGCGCGTTTGAATCAATTTTGTTATCAATAATTCCTTATCACTATTCAAAAAAATTTTAGTTTGATTAAACTCATCTATTAACTCAAATAAATTTTTTAAACGTTCCGAAAGGCTAGGCTCTTTTTTATTAAATTTTAATCTATTTCTAAACTTTCTTCTAACCTCTACTAAAATATGTGTATTTATATAATCAAGCAACGATTGTTTTTCTTTTTCTTCTATATCAGATAAACATTGTGCAATTTTAAAATTCTTAAAATTTCTAGAATAGACTTCTATATTCCTAATAGCATCAACTAGCTGGTCTTCTAAATATAAATCACCATGAAGATTTTTTGAAAATTGACCTACTATAAATTCAAGTTCCTCAGATTTATTAAACCAATGATTTAAAATCCGTTCAAAGTCATCTTCTAGTTTCCTCAAAGAAATATCTTGCTGAGAATGTCCCCATTTTTTAGACTTTCTAGCATGTTGAACAAAGTATTTCCCCTTTATAATCGGCAAACGCTTATCTTTTAACATTTTATAATCAACTAGAAACTCAATATTAGTAAATGATAATGGGATATTTGACAATATCTCAATAAATTCTTTAAATTTACGTGAAGCTTGATAGAATTCATCAAAACATCTTATACTTGAGTCAGCTGACGTAAGTTTAATAAAATAATCACTTGTAAATGACGTAGTCGTAAACGAGGAATGTAGTATTGCCATATCTTCAAAGTTCATCCCAAGTGATTCTATTAATACTTTTGTTGGTTGATATTCATTTACTGCACTCTCAAAAATAGTTTGCTTCTCTCCATGCTTAATGGTCACTAATGATTTTTCAATCCATTCTTCAATATGTTCAAAACTAAATTTATAATCTTTAATTTCTTGAGATTCCAACTTGTTAATTAAGGCTTTGAAAGATTCTGAACCTCCATCAAAATCATCAATTGCATTATAAAATACGTTATATATTTTAAAATTTTTTACGCGATATTTGGTGATAGGAAATCCAGGGTAAGTAGAGGTCACGCTTGGCTCTCCATAAGTATTTAAAATTAAGATATTACCATTGCTAGAATACCCATATACCTTTTCTAAATTCTTACCAAAACCGAATGAAATACCTGTTTCCTCTTCAAATGCACCAAATAATTCTAGTACGATTTCTCTCGGCGAATAATGTAAAACACCACTTAGGCTATTATTAGTAGTAGCAATATCATCAGAACGTTCTGAAAAATATCCCTTTATTTCAAATTCTTTATCCCAAGTATAATCTTTAAACTTCATATTTTGTCTTTCTAACTATTATTCAAAAAGGCTTCATATTCTTCTAAAATATTTCTATTATAATATCTTTTATTTATCTAAGACCAGCTTCCAATTTTCATTATCTGAATTATCAATCATAATTTTTCTACGATGACTTAACAATTCGTCGCTCACAAAATATTGTCCTAATCGTTCTACAAACCCACATTTCTGACAAGTATAAAGATAATCTTCTCTTATTTCATTCACTAAAGCTATATTGAATTCAAATTGATTGCCACACTCATCACAGTTCATACTAAGATGGTCACTGCTAAATATTAAATCAAAAATGCTCTCTAATTCTTTATTATCATCCTCTGATAGTGCTAATATTATCTTCAAATTTCTGATATATCGGTTAAACTCTGATATTTCCTCATCTATATCTACATATTTTTCAAAAATAGCAACAATAACCTCCACCAAATATAGT
This sequence comes from Streptococcus rifensis, assembly GCF_053203525.1. Classification (NCBI taxonomy): domain Bacteria; kingdom Bacillati; phylum Bacillota; class Bacilli; order Lactobacillales; family Streptococcaceae; genus Streptococcus; species Streptococcus rifensis. The sequence goes on from NZ_JBRUCW010000012.1 coordinate 37,322, forward strand.
AGAATATATGGGATTTTTTCGTAGTACAAATTCCAGAATTCATCCCAAATTTCATCATCTGCAAATATAAAATTAAGATTTTGCTTCTCAGTGGGATAATTTTCATTTCTAGTCACCAAATGAATTGATTTATCAAATGCACTAGTCAAACTATTTTCAGCCTTTCTATTGTATACTACATCATACAACAATTCTGGATTAAGTAATTCTTGACTAAAATCCAGTGAACTATTTTTAGATTGAACTAATACCTTCGCTTTTGAGAATAAATCAATAATAAAATCTTTCTTTCCTTTTAAATCACTAACATCATATTCTTTAGGGCTTCCATATTGCATTTTTCCTAAAAATTCATGTGGTTGAACTAGTATCCAACTTAAATAGAACAAATTATCCTGTAAAGGTTTCCTAGCAAGTGAAAAAGCAACTGTTACCTTTCCCCTCTCTATACAGCTCAGTGATTCAAAAAGATAGTAATTTAAATCTCGTAGAATTGAAAAGAATATATGAGGGATAAAGACTTTTTCAGAAATATCTTTATCCTTTCGTCTCTCTAACTCATCAAAAAGTTCAAGTTGCTCATCTACCTCATTAGTAAATTTAAAAGATAGGCTTGACAATTTATATTTATCAGCCTTAACCAATATATCAACTAAAATATCATACAAATAAAGCATCAATTGATGACGTTTTATATACTTGGCTGGTAATAATTCCGAGATATATGATTCGACCAATATTTTTCCCTCGTTTCTTTCTCACTACTAAATATTATACTCTAAAAATAATCAATAGTTCCTTATTATTAGACTATTTTTTATCTTCCATATCCCTCAACGCATACTCACATGCTTGAATCACAAAGCTGGAAAAGGTAACATCCTTGTTTTGAATTGCTTTCTCTATTTCTTCAATAAGTGGTACTGGAAAACGAATTGTTTTATTTTCTGTTTCTTTGCGATTTGATTTTAGTTGAAATGCCATATCTTTTCTCCTCTTTTTGTTTTTAGGATATAGCATTTTGCGCATTAAATATGCATTGCGTTTTGCATTGCAAACTTGGTATTAATACGTTATAATGTAATAAAAATTAAAATATAGGAGCCCAGATGGATATTGCTAATTCATTAAGAAGGTACTTATTATTAAAAAATAATCTAATCCCATCAACACAAAATAGAATAAAAGAACTTGAAAGAGAAATTTTTCAAGCTGAGGTTACCCTGAATGCTATTTCAGATGAAAAAGTATTTCTTGAGGACTTTAAATGGGATATTCGCATAAGAGGGTTTACTATTTTCAATCTGATTCATATACCATCTCTGATTGTATTTATCATATTTTTTATAGTTGCACTATTATCTATGGCAGGGATTGCCATTATTGGTGTCATTATAGAAACAATTATTCGAACTTTTATACTTTTCCAAGATTTTGAGTTTGAGGATACATTCTTCTATATCCCAATAAAAGCGGTTGAAGACTTTATCTATTATCCACCCTCAATTCCTGTTCCGATTGTGGTTGGGCTTTTGATAGTCTGGGTTTTATATAGTATCAGACAGGTTCAAAAAAATAAAATCTACTATGAAAATGTTGTTATTCCAGAGAATCGAAAGAAAAACGCTCTCGTACCTGGAAAGCGTAGAAAGCAACAATTAGTGGTAGATAATCTGAAAAATACCTTGAAATCCACTGAAACTCAACTACTGAACCATCAAAATGAATTGATGAATATTATGAATACCATTTCCATTCCCAACCAGTATTGGACTAATGATGAAGTCATAAATTTCTTCATACAGAAATTAGAATATGGGCAAGCGAAGACCATCGGAAAAGCTTTGAATCTTTGGGATATAGAATTATCGACTAGAAGGGTTGAGCAAGCATCGAAAGCTGTTATAAAAGAGACAAGAGAATCGGAAGCTCGTCTGGCTAGACAACGTGCAGAACAACACGCGCAAGAGCAACGTAACATTAGAGATAATACCGAAGCTCAAAATAAAGTAGCAGAAGAATTAAAACGAAGGAATGACCGTTCTGAGTTCTATGATGATATTGCGAAGAAGAACGGTTGGTTATAAATAAGGAGACACACTATGAACAAAAAGAAATTTTTAGCGAGCTTTACACTATTGGCATCTACAGTACTCTTATTTGCTTGTCAGAGTAATGAAAATACCACAAAATCGTCTGAAAAGATTGTTGAAACTTCATCTTCTTCAAAAGATGTAATCTCCGAGGAACAAAGAAATAATTGGTTGAAGGAGTTTTATGAAGAAGTAGCTGAAACTGATGGTTCAAACTACCATAATGAGATTGAAGAACGTAGTCAAAAAGCATGGAATGAGAATCAACCCAACATCTTCAACGGACAGGCTAGTCTAAATGTTACTAATGACTACCTTCCTTCTGAATTGACAAAGCTAAATGTCACGATTAACGGTTATGATGAAGCAACTAGACGATTGAAATTAACAGTCACTAATCACTATGACGAGAAGCTCTTAGGGACAACCACAGATTCTAACAACCGTTACCTATATGGAGCATATTTTACTTTATACGGTTATACAACATTGTCAGGACGAGCAGAAAGAGTAAAAATCGCTCAGGTTGCTCTAGCTAGTGATTTATCGGCCAATGAATCTGTTCAACTAGAAATACTTCCACCAACTCTTGCTAATCGTCAAACAGATTATGCCCAAAAATTTCAAAATAATGAATTAGATTCTAAATATTTCTTAATATCTACTGATTATGGAAACTCTTTATGGGATATTACTAGTAACCAAGTAATAGGAGAAGAGATTATTTCAGAACAAATAATATTATCTAGCCTTGCGAATATCTACATTGTACCCAAGCTAGTATTTGAAACTTACCCATCTACAGCTCCAAATGATTCTGAGCTAGAAAATATAATTTCAAACAATTAAAGAAAAGAGCAGACTAATGAATATAAAGAAACTAATATTGACCCTACTAACTCTAACACTATCTATTGTCCTTTGTGCTTGTGGTAATCAATCGAATACTAATGATAGTCAGTTATCAGGAACATATTCATATGAAAAAGGCGGTATTGATGGCTCTGAAATGGGATTCGAAGACGAAAACTTAACATTACATTATGAACTAAAAGTCAGTGATAATAAGAATATTCTGAATCTCAATCTTCTTTCTGAGAGAGGAAATAATGTAAAATATCTTTATTCCGAGAAAGTAACCATCGATACAGACAAACAGATTATCAGTGATAGTAATGGTACTGAACTGAAATATTCAGTATCAGGAGATTCTGTAACAATACCTGACTTAGCAGGAGATACAGGGGATACTGTAACTTTAATAAAAGAATAAGCCGTTCAAATTATTAATCATGACCACCCGTCAAACGGGTGGTTTGAACAGGGGCTATAAGCCCACATCACCAGCCAGCGCCTAAAGACGCTGGCTTTCACTTTGTTCAAGCCTCACTGCTCTTGACACGTCACAAACCTCTCAAAGAGGTGTTGGTACTACTTGCCATTATCCCTAAAGGGATCTTCATATTCTTTCACACTCAGTTTATCAAGTACAATATCATGCTTTTCCTGCTCTTGAATATATTTCTTTATGGTGGCTTCATTAAGACCAACTGTGCTCACGTAGTAACCCTCTGCCCCAAAATGGCGATTCCCAAACTTATATTTGAGATTGGCGTGTTTGTCTAACATCATCAGAGCACTTTTGCCTTTCAAATAGCCCATGAAACTAGATACGCTAATTCGCGGAGGAATACTGACCAACATATGAACATAGTCTGGCATGAGATGTCCTTCAATGTTTTCTACACCTTTGTAGCGACATAAACGGTGGAATATCTCGCCTAGACTGCTTCGATATTGATTATAGATGATTTTTCGTCTATACTTAGGGGTGAACACAATGTGATATTTACACATCCACTTTGTGTGTGATAAACTATGTGCCTTTTGTGCCATACTTTTCTCCTTTCGCTTTACAGTGGGCTTGAACACCTCTATTGTAGCGCGTTTGGAGTTTTTTGGGTATAACCTCCATTGCGCACCCGCATAGCGGGTGGTTTATTTGTCTCGCACCTTACGGAGCGAGACGGACTAAAAGTCACATAATAAAACAAGCGATTTCATAGTTATAAATCGCTTGTTTTTCTTTTATTGATAAGTTCATTGTGAATATCACTCTATGCCATACATCCTCCATAAGTTTTCTGGAATATATTCCTTTGGAATACAAGTGTCACTATTCACATTATTTGATGATTTTATAGATGTAAGATTGCCACCTCTATTATATTCTTGACACAACTTTACTATTTCCTCATAGGCTACTGTTTGATTCACTTGAATATTAGAAGAGGTTTTCAGTAATTTTAATTTCCAATATTGAACCCTGCTAAATTTTTCATCATCATCCATAAAAAATGCACTGACTCTTCGAAATACACTATTGATTTTCTTTCTATCTTGTTTAACTTCAATGTACAGATATTCTGTTATGAAAGAATCAATGACATTTGAAAACTTCAGTTGATTTTTACTTCCTCTGAATAGTTCAAACACACTATTTAGCCTATTTGATGGTATCACTCCAAATGCTCTAAGACTTGCTTCAGTGCTTGTGAAATCATATCGGAAAGATTCGGTTTTTGCTAAAGTCATACATTGAATAAAGGTATAAATATGCTCTATATCTAAAAGTACCTTCTCTCTGTCAATCAGCATATAGACTTCATTAGATTGTTGTTTAATATTATTCAAGATTAAGTCACAATATCTCTCACTAATTACCAGAATTGGATTCCTATTCAATTCTTCCAACAAGTTTTGAAAAATAAATTGTTGGATTTCGGCATAGATAACAGGCAGGTATAAATCGGAAAGTAGACGGTAAACCTTTTTTTCCACATCGTTTTTATCCTTTTTATCATCACTTTTAAAATCTGTAAGTACCTCAATAGTCCTTGAAATATCATTAACTATATCTGGTGAAATAATTAATTCCATCGAAGGGATAGTTAGCTTTCGTAATTTACGACTTTTATCTGCTATTAACGTAAATATCCTTTTGTTATAAAAACTTTTTCCATCTTGAGTCACTTTCTCAGGTAAAAAATCATCATCCCCGTCGTAAATCTGTTGAATAATACGGTCAATACTTTGACGACTAATATTTTTATTCGGAAAATCATTGTTTTTTATATAATACCCTATTGGTAGAAAGCCATGATTGAAAAAATATAAAATCTCCTCAACTGAATAATATTTTTTAGGATTAACTAATTCTAGTGTTAATATCATAGCATTCTCAATATATACTTTATACTGACTCTGTGTGTGGTCATCTTTTGAAAAGTCATCATCAACAGGTTGAGAAGATTTTAATAAGACCTCAAGCTTACTGTATAAGCTTAAAACAGTACTTTCTAATAATCGCCTATCTTTCTTTTTCATTTTGAATTGAGCAAAACATTCTCGCAGAAGTTCATGAATTATTTTTAATTCTGTAACTGAATTTGAAGAATCAATATGATATTCTAATCTTTCAACTATTTCTGTTATCTCTAAGCTTTTAGATAATTCATCCATGAATATTTTCCATGAATGGTTGTCAGACCAGATTTTTCTATTGACTACATGACACTCATAAAATAATCTACTTTCTTCTCTCTCAGCTAATATTTTATAAAATTCATCTCTACTCGAACAGCTACTCATGATATTTTTGATGGATAGCTCAATTTTTTTATCAAAAATTTCAAATAACATAGGTCACTTAACTCCTTTATTTTTGTGAAATATTTTTATCTACTTTTCTTCAAATTACGCTCAAACCCTTGTCAAACAAGGACTTGTGGCTATACTCAAAACTCGTTCAAAAACTCATATCTTTTGTTTTTTAAATGTCTTATACTTAGACTCAAGAAGTACTTCAAAAAACGAAAGAGAGGTTTGAATGTGAAAAAAATAATTGTCTATCTCTATAATAACATCTTTCACAAATAAAAAAAGATGATGCTTTCTAAAAGAAAGGAAAACACTATGCTTATTTACCCCGACTGGGACGGCATTCCTGAAGAACTACAAACTAAAATCGTATTATTTGATTTCGACGAAACAAAAAAATCACGTTCCGGCATTGAAATCAAACCAAACGAAGAGTATAAAGTCGTTGGCTTCTCAAATGAAAATCGAGCCCCTATTTTTATCGGCATTATCGTCGGTGAGAATAAAAATAATTTACGTGTTGCAAGCACAAACACAAGACTTGATTCATTTTTGTGTGAGTATGTTTCAAAAAAAGACAAACTGATAAAAGAAATTACTTCTCTTGAGTGTGAGCTTGAAGAAAAAGTTGATTTTAAAAAACGTGAGCTTAACGATTTAGCCGATGAAATTGAGCAACAAAAAAATCAACTCAAAGAATTACAGCTAAAATACAAAAATTGTAAAAAATTAGTTGATTCTGAACTCAGAAAAAACTTTTATAATGGATTGACAGCAACTTGTTTCTTAAATTCTTGTATTCGCTTTATGAAAACTTCTCATAAGTTGAATCTACTTTAGACTTAATCAGCGAATTTTATAAAATTGAGAAAAGTTGATATGGAGTAGTGCGCAGTTTGACGAAAGCATAGATTGTGTAGCGAATGAATCTGCTTTGCAGATAGCGTTATGCATCAAGTCTGAACGATTGCGTGAAGACGCAGAAAATAACGCGTCAGAATGAGTGTAACAATCTATGCTTTCTAGGACTCGCATTAGCATCAGCAACGGTTTCAATTTTATAATTACGATTAAACAAAGCATTCAACTTATGACGTTTTCTTAGTTTACAAATTTAAAAACTTGCTGAAACACAGCTAAAATTTTAACTGTTCAGCAACTAATTTTACAACTTTGCATTTAGATGCTTCGATTGATTTTTTATCGTCAAGAAAGTCTAAATTATAATTCACGATTGAAAAACTATTTACGCTCTCATCGAGAGAAAATATCTTTTCAGTTTATCTGATTAAAAATAACAAATAAAGAAAGAGGAATAATCTTATGATTACAGAAATTATTACGGTAGTCGGAATTAGCAACAAAGAAGAGAAAAAAGAAGGTTGGTTGGCCTGTGTAAAGTCTAACACTGCTTCTTGGAAGACCCTACTACTACCATTTGATAAAAATATCTTTAGTACTATTTTCACAAAATTAGGCATTTATGAGGTCAAACTTGTTGACAATTCTTCCTTTGGAGAAAGACCTAGATATCAAATCGCAGAAGCTAAGCTAATCGTATCATTTGACGAAATACTTAAGGCTTACAAATAAATTATTACTTCTAACCAGTACAAGCTAGAAAACAACTATGGGTTGGGCAATAGGTTGGACTGGTTAGAAGTCCACCTGCGGTAGGCAAACCATAACTCATCTGGATAATGTAATAACCCAGATTCCAGTACAAATACTGTATTACAGGAGAACAAATCAGTGACAAACGATATACTTCAAAACATAAATTTCAAGAACAAACATCTTCATGTCAGTGTAGATGAGCTAACCATAGTGATTCAACCAAACGAAGATACAATTGGTGAATGGCCAAATCATTGGAATCAAATTGCTAACGAACTTTCTGCAATCATTGCAGAAAAACTTTCCCTCCCTTCATTATTTGGAGAAATGATTCAAGAACGGATTTCTCCACAGGGATATACTACTTCTTACAGCTTTGAAAATATGCCCTATTTTTTAAGAATTGCTTTTCATGAAGACTATTTTAAAATGGGAATCATTATTAAATTTTCAGCATCTGCTTTGAGCTTGTACCAACAAGCCTATGAAAATTCCTATAAAGAACCTTTCGGAATCTATGAGATTATCCAAAAGTTAAATGAACCATATTGGAACATGCATTTAAGTAGGATTGACTTTTGTGCTGACTACTTCAACTTTCCTTTATCTGTCAACGACATTTATAGCAATATAAAAAGTCATAAATTTGAAATTATCAATTACAAAGGAAATCGTAATCACTCGAAGATGTCTGCGATTGAAATAGATGCTGACGCTAAAACAGTGACTATTGGTTCACGTAAAAAAGGGTCAAATAGTTTCCTCAAAATTTACGACAAACTCACTGAACAATTAGAAAATCATGGTAGATATGCTCAACTCGCTCAACAATTTCAATCTTGGGTACGATTTGAAGTGACTTTTAGAGGACAATATGCAAAACAACTGACCAAACTAATTCTTTCTCTACCTTCACGAGATATGCTTCAACAATTTATTACCAATAAAATTGCGGAAAAATATTGTTTGTTCGACACGGAGACGAGACAACTAACTGAGTATAGTGAAGCGTTGATTAATTTCTCTACTGATACTTCTCCCTTAGTAACAACTAGCCCTAGAAACAATCAGTTATCACAAAATATACATTATATATTAAAGGGAAGTGGCTTCTTCCCTATGTTAAAAAAGGTAAATGAAATATGGGGCGAATCAGCGGTTGTAATTCTCCTAAAAAGATTACTATTCGAATATGAACACAATTATACCCCAAATCAAGACCTTGCTATTTGGTTAAAGAAAAATGCACTTGAATTACAAATTCTAGAATTTGAGTCATACCTTGATAGTATCATAGAAATTTTTGGGAACTATATACCAGTTTACACCAGACACAATATATAGTAATTGCGAGAATATCAAAAAAGGCGACTTCCAAACGGAAATCGTCTTTTTTACTCATTGACAAAATTTTGACTGGTAGTTATAATTTTATCTTTATACTTTACAATGTCTTCAATAGTCGCTTTTTTGATGGATTGTATATATTGGCTCATATATTTTAAATCAATATTCCCACAGTCATCAACAGGTAATTCTATTGGTATTTCTGCAATAGCATCCAAAGCAAATGATTGTTGTCCCCAAACAAAGTTGGCAAATGATTTTTTCATAGAGCTTATAAGGTATAAAGCTATATTTTCAGTTAAAGAACCGTAAACTTCATTTAACTTGAATACTTGTATTTTATCTCCTGTGAAATAAGAATTTGGTTGATAATACATGGTCGCCGTATCTTGTCCAAATGAGATGGTATTTTTAGGGTTAAGATATTGTTCTTCAAAGTTTATATAACCTCGAATGCCATTTTTACTTTCCCCTCTTGCCACATAAGGGAATTGACCATCAAAAGTGATGCTATTGGCATTTATCTTCTTTTTGGTTGGAACAATATCAAACAATCCCTTTTCATCTACCTCAATCAATTTACCACGCATAACATAAGTCGAAGCTAATTTGAATGATTTAAATTTTGGCTTATAATCTAACCAAATTTGTTCTTCATCTGTCAAACGATAGTCATTTAGGTTAGTTGCTATCAAATAGGCTTCCAGCTCTTGGATACGTTCGGCTTCCAGCTCTTTTATAAACTCTTCCATAAATTCCCAGTCAATATCAGATTTACTATAGTTATTGAGGTCAGAACTGATTTTTAATGGCAAATCAATAGTTTCGTTCTCAACTTTATCATCCCAAGTTGCTTTATTATAGTAATCAAATTTGAGCTGAATATTTGTTTGTAAGCATCGTTGTAAAAATAAAAGCTGTCTATATGTAGGAATCCTGTCTTTTAATCGAATCTGATAAGCATTATACAAAGTGCCTGTTCTTTGTGGTTGAGCATAGACCATTCCAGTTGATATTGCTCCATCATTTACAACATCTAAAGTAAGTTCCTCTGATTCCCAATCACATTCTCTACCATAATACATGATACCATTGTTGCCAGCCTTAGCATTGATAAGTGGTAAATTATACTCTTTCGTTTTCTTAGTAGAAACATCACTTTTCTTGTCAAATGTCTTTTTTAACCGTTTTAATGATAATTTTTCAAAAAGTTCATTATTTTTGAATGTCCCCCAAGTTCTATCTAACAGTCCTTCCATGGCTACTTACCTTGTTCTTTCATAATTTGACCTACTTGCCAAGATAAAAAATCGCTAACAGACTTCTTAAAATCTTCTAGTTGTGGTATACGTTCAATTTTTGCATGCTGATTAAACGTCCAATCATCTCCTTTTAGAGTAATTCTATCTCTGATAACTTTCCTATTTTCTACTGTATAGTAAGTTGTATCAGGTAGGTTTCCTAAAACGATGTCCACAATTTCTTGATACCTTGCTTTAGCATTATCAGTATCACGAAGATTGACGGCTTGGCTAGATTTCTTACGATTTTGACGTGTATAGCCATCTTCTGAAAAATCAATAAAAGTTACTGCCTGTTTTTCATTATGTGGTTCATTTACCTTGAATACATAAATAGCTGTTTGTACACTTGCTTTTCCACCAAATAAATCGTGTGGCATGCGAATTGATGCAATTAAGGAACTTTTCTCTAAGATGCGTTTGGTATATGGTAGTCCTTGGCTTGAACCAGCATTTTCTTGTATTAAAACCGCTCCATAGCCTCTCTCCATTTTTGAAAAAGCTTCTTCAACAAAGTTAAATCCTTTACCAGATGCAGAGTATGGAGGATTCAATAAGAAGACATTAGCTGGAAAACTCTCTCTATGATATAACTCATGGGAGTTTCCATTTTTCATATTACTAGAGCCATCTCCCATCAAAATCATATTAAGAATAGCTAAAATATAGATATTCCCGAGAAGTTCAATCCCAAGCAATTGTTGTTCTTTGATGTGCGAAATCTTATTAGATAATTTTTCCTTATCTTGAATTTTGGAGCGTGCATCTTTTAGCATGGCATCCATTGCCGATACTAAGAATCCACCTGAACCCATCGCAGTGTCCCAAACATAGGAATCCATATCAGTACGTGTCAACTTGACCATCAATTCTGTAACATATCTTGGTGTTAAGACGACATCATTAGATACATCATTTTCAATAGATACCCAGTCGTTGAGGGAATTTAGTATTTTTCCTGTGAAATCAAGTTGTAAATCTGATTCTAGTAATGGAATGATGGTATTATAAATATCAGTAAAAATTTGTTTAATTAAGGATTCTCCATTATAAGGTTTCCAAAGAACTTGTTTTGTGAAAATTGGTCTCAGCAAATCTTCAATCATTGTTATTTTATGGGAATCTGCTTTACGTTTCTTCAAAAATGTTTTGATTCTGCGTAGAATTGTCTGACCGTCATTCTCTACTTTGTCATCATTTCCTTCAAGGGCTTTGGGGGTTAATCGGCTAACTCCACTTGTTTGCAAACCTGCCATGATTAGACCAGAAAAGACATATAATTTCTCATTGGTAGTCAGAGCATTTTTTAAAGATGCGTTTTCATAAATCTCTTGGTGTATTTTCTTGACCGCTTTTTCAAGTTCATCTTCCGTCCTATGAGTTAGAGCTTCTAATTCTTCTTCGGATAGAGTTAGTTTATCTAAAATAGCAAAGAGTTTTTCTAAATTAAAATCTTTCAACAAATCCCATGATTTATCCAAATCAGCAATATGCTTAGGTTGGAATTTATTTAGCTTTGATAGATAATAAGCTTTTTGTTCAGGATTTTTTACTTTGTTATCTTCATCGAGTTCAGTTCCGTTAATCCCTATGAAAATAATCTCATCATAAATTGAAAATTCACTCTCTAATATATTTTTTGCATAATGATAGGCACCATTTACAGCAAATTGGACAATAGCAGTGGGATTAGGGTCGCCTTTTCTATGTGGATTCTTAGCACCTTCTTTTGAATCAGATGCCCATGGTACAATTTGAACTATATTCTCATCTTTATCAATTTTTTCCAGTTTATTCTTAGAACCCTTTGCTTCAATAATAACTGGAATATGTCGGTTCAATGTCTTAGAACTAAGCATTAGCATAATATCAGGGTAATTACTGCCTTGCCCACCAGATTTAGAAGGAGCTGAGGACAAAGCATCAGAAATACTTTTACTCATCAAATTTGCTTGTGTTTTACCATAGTATGTAATACCTAAGTTATCAAGATTTGTTTTGTAAAATTCTTCTACTTTTTCTTCGATAGACTTAGGCATTGCACACCTCGATTCTAATAAAACAAAAAACTCTTCCACAAAAACGTGAAAAAGCCTGTTTTAGTGCTTGACAAAAAACACGTCCGATTACATAATCAGCGTGAGCTGTGAGCTGTGAGCTGTGAGCTGTGAGCTGTGAGCTGTGAGCTGTGAGCTGTGAGCTGTGAGCTGTGAGCTGTGAGCTGTGAGCTGTGAGCTGTGAGCTGTGAGCTGTGAGCTGTGAGCTGTGATTGCGTTCATATCAATCATTTCCTTTACTTTTTGATACTCCTATTATACCAAAATTTTCAGAACTTGCATAGCAGAAGTTTACACTTTTTTTGACTTTATTTCATTCTTGTGCTAAAATTGAATTATCAACAGAGGAGTTTAGTCTATGAAATTTGAGTTTAAGTCATTATTTGATTTACAATCAGCTTTTCCGACAGAGCAAGCATGTATAGACCATTTGGAAGAATTACGCTGGGGTGATGTTGTTGTCAGCCCTTTTGATGCTACATCAAAAGTTTATAAATGTAAAGGCAATAAATATCGTTGTGTGAACACGAAAAAATACTTCAATGTCAAAACAGATACGCTTTTTGAAAATACTAAAACTCCTTTACGAAAATGGTTTATGGCAATTTGGATGGTCACTTCCCACAAAAAGGGTATCTCATCTGTCCAACTGGCAAAAGACATTGATGTGACCCAGAAAACAGCTTGGTTTATGTTGGAACGTATTCGCAAGTGTTTTGGTTCTGAAAACAATAATGACCTAGATGATGTTGTTGAAGTGGACGAGACTTATATTGGTGGTAAAAATAAGAATCGTCATCATTCTAAAAAGGTCAAGAATGCTCAAGGTCGTTCGTTGAAAGATAAATCTGCGGTCGTAGGAATGGTACAACGTCAAGGTAAAGTAAATGCCCATCATGTCTCAGATACCAAAACGCAAACCTTGACAGATGAGATTATCAAATACGTCAAACGTACAGCTCAACTTTACACTGATGAATGGTTGGGGTATAATAAAGTTGCGGATATGTACGCACATGCCTATGTGAATCATGGGGCAAGGGAGTATGTTAATGGAGATGCTTATACAAATACTATCGAAGGCTTTTGGGCTGGATTGAAGCGTGGTGTTCTCGGTATCTATCACTCATGGTCTAAAAAACACCTTCAAGATTATGTTGATGAATTTGTTTTTCGTTACAATACTCGTGATTACTCTGACAGCCAACGATTTAATTTGTTATTGTTAAACGCTGGTGTACGCACAACTTACAAGGAGTTAATCAATGGTTACTGATACAAAAGAACTACACTTTGAACTAGAGCGGTCTATTGCTCGGCGAGTAGATAGCAAGCTTATCCCTTTCCAAGTTAGTATTTCAGATGGTTTTTATAGTAAATACACCAAATTATGGAAAGCTATTTTCTCTATAGATTTTGTAACAGAACATCGTTCTTTTTATGCCTATTTAACAAAAGATTGCGTGTACGACAATTTGGAACAAATTGACCGTAAAAGTATTGCCAAGCGAATAGCTGAATTAGAGGCATTAGCAGATGTATCGGAAACAAAAGAAGACTTTTGTCAATTCTTTGAGAAAAAGTACAATCGAAAACTACCAGACTATAGCATCTATATCTACAAAGAAGAAAAAGAATTATCTGATTTTGATAACAAATTGTTAGTTGCTTTGAAATTTAATGATAAGAGAGCGTAAATCATGGGCAATACGATTGAATTTTAAACAGTCTTAGATGGTACTCCTATCTATGTTCGGTCTGTTAGCGATAATGAGATAGAGCAAAGATACAATCAAGAAACAGCAAAAAGCATTCGCCATACGGATAGAATGCTCGCAGAAGAAACTCTTCGTCCCATATCAGAAGACATTGATAGTTATTGGGAGAAGTTGATGGAGGAAATTCACAATGACAACTTGGTATGATTACATGGTTCGTGCCAGCGAACATGCTCAAAAAGATGGCGATTTATGGTTTCGCTATCTTTACAAGGTTATTCAAGATGGCGAAACCAAACTAACAGCTGATGATGTTGAGCAATTACTAAAGAATCCAAATGTAACGCCATTCCAAAAAATAACCTTGCAAGATGCTTTAACCGAAGGCACTCATACACGAGAACATGTCTTACAGGCAAATCGTAAGACACCGCCTAAAGATATTTTAAAGTTGTTTAGAGAGGGAAATTATGGATAAAAAAGTTCTCTTTGACGCTCTGAACAGTGGACTTACCACAGAAAATATTACACTTGAGATTATCTGTGTAGGTGGATTTGTTCTTGAGTATTATGATTTACGAGGAACACAAGATGTAGATGCCTTTTATCAAGAAGATGCTAAAATCAGAAGTATTATCAAAAAAGTCGGCGATGATTTTGGAGTAAATGAACCTGATGAATTGTGGCTAAATAATAACGTTGCAAATATGAATAAAATACCACCACGTTCTATCTGCATAAAAGCATTTAGCTACTCAAATTTGACTGTTCTTGTACCGCCCTTATCCTATATTCTTGGGATGAAATTAGATAGTGGGCGAGATAGGGATAGACAAGATGCAGGCGATATTATTAAGTTGGCTAAAATTCGCTCTATAAAAGAGGTTATCAATAAACTCAAAGAATATGGTTTTCAACCAGACCTTTCTCTGATTTTAGAAACCTTTGAGATAGCTTATGGTATGGAATGGTTGGTAGAGTATATGACCGAACATCCTGATGAATTTAGATAAGTCAAAAGACGATTTCCATTCGGAAGTCGCCTTTTTTATTTTTCTCATAGATACCACATCTTGTGGTTAGTGTAAACTGGTATATAGTTCCCAAATTTTTTATATAAAAAACGCTCCTTCTTCCCCAGAATCCGCCAAGAAACCAAGAAGAAAGAACGCTGAATAATGTGAAGATAAGGCAAACTTATCCCTTGCCCATTATCTCACAGATTTTATTTGAAAGAAAGTATGAGAGGCAAAAAAATGATTAGTATCGTAAACAAAGATGATATCGTTAAGCTAACTGGATTTTCTGAATCTCAAGCCCAAAAACTTATCAGAGAAGCCAAAGTAAGATTAGTTTCTGAAGGATTTTCTTGGTACAATAACAAACGTATCGGACGAGTCCCAATCAAAACTATCGAAGACATTCTTGGTTTTGAGTTATCCCAAAAACATGATATAATAGCTAACGTACAAGAAGATACTGCTCTTGAAAAAGGAGTTTCAAATGGCAGTAACTAGACAACAAAATAAAAAATGGAAGGTGGATATTAGCGACGGTTATGATGCCGTAACTGGCGAACAAAAACGTCACAGAAAAACAGATTTTAAAACACGCAAAGAAGCTGAACGATATGAGGCAGATTATCGTATCAATAAGCTACATCAAGTCACTCATAAAGATAAAGTTTCTGTTTCCTATCTATACTCACTCGTTAAAGAAGAAGATGAGCTTCGAGGCAATAAACGAGGAACAATAGATAGTCAAGAATCTTACTATCGAGTATACATGTCTAAATACTTCAAAAATGCGGACATGCGAGCTGTTTCCATCACGGACATCAAAGAATATAGAAATTGGCTTAAAAGCCAACCTAGTGTAAAAGGTGGAACACTAACTAACTCTCATGTTAATCAACAAATGATTTTCGTCCACAAAATGTTTGATGTTGCAATTGCCAATCGTATTCGTCAAGATAATCCCTGTAATGGATTGAGACGATTGCCACAGCAACATAAAGAAATGGCGTACTATACCCCTGAGCAGTTCAAACAGTTTGATGCACTTTTTGAAGAGCATGAATACCCTTTCCAACTCTTGTATCGGGTACTGATGTTTACTGGGATACGTCTTGGTGAAGCACTAGCCTTGACTTGGAAACAGGTCAATCTTGATGAAAAGTACATTGATATTCGTTATTCAGCCTACTATCGTAATGGAAAAGTACATATAGGAACTGTTAAAACTACACAATCCAATCGTCGGATTTATATACATTGTGCCTTCGCGGAAGAACTAAAGCAATGGAAAGAAAAACAGTCTCAGCTACTAAATGAATTTACTGATAATCCAAGTAGTCTACAAATTTTTCAAGCAACTCCAGAAGTATTGACTGGTCCAAATGTCTCTAATTTCAGAGTCGTACTTAAGAAACGCATGCCCAAAAATCTTAAATTAATTCGCAACCATGATTTCAGACATTCTCATGCTACATTTCTAGTTTCTCAAGGTTTACGAAATGGAGAGGGTAAAGACTACATTTTCTTTACTTTGATGAAACGATTAGGACATAGCTCTATTAACACTACAATAAATATCTATTCACATTTATTTCCAACTCAACAAAAAGAAATCGCCTCTGCCTTTGAAAATTTTTAACAATAAGGCAAAATAAGGCAACGAAAATTTAACAAGAGGGTCTAACCCCTTGATACGAAAGGAATCTAGAAAATCTTATGATGAATATGCAACAAATGATGAAACAAGCTCAAAAGCTTCAAAAACAGATGGAAAGCAGTCAAAAAGAGTTAGCAGCAACTGACTTTGTCGGTAAGTCTGCCCAAGACTTAGTGATCGCAACCTTTTCAGGGGATAAAACCTTAAAAGCCATCGACTTTAAGGCTGATGTCGTTGATCCTGACGATCTGGAAACCCTGCAAGAAATGACGCTTCAAGCTGTTAACGATGCCCTAACTCAAATCGACAAAGCTACAGAAAAGTCTATGGGTGCTTTTGCAGGCAAACTCCCCTTCTAGTCGTTAGGCTAAAGATGCCCAAAATGGTTCACCCAGTCAAGACAAGTTTAAGCTCTATTATGATTTTAAAGGAGTTGTTTTAGTAGGTCTACCAGGCTTGCTTTTTCTTTTATTTTTGTTATAATATGAATTATCTGAAAATTGAAATTTTCAATAGAATTTTCCGATTAGAAATGAGGAGTTTTATGACTAAACAACTGCATTGGGATGGTAATCTTTCTAAAGAAGGCCTTGCTATTCTTCAAAACCCTGGTGGCCTTATTGTCTGTCCGACCAAGGTCGGCTATATCATTATGACCAGCGATAAAGAGGGATTGGAACGTAAATTTGACGCTAAAGAACGTAAACGCAACAAACCAGGTGTTGTCCTTTGTGGCAGCATGGAGGAATTACGTGAACTCGCGCAGCTAACACCTGAAATTGATGCCTTTTACCAAAAGCATTGGGATGAAGATATTCTTCTTGGCTGCATTTTGCCATGGAAACCAGAAGCTTTTGAAAAACTCAAAGCTCACGGGGATGGCCGTGAAGAATTGATGACCGATGTGCGAGGCACCTCCTGCTTTGTGATTAAGTTTGGGGTCGCCGGGGAACAAATTGCCAAGGAAATGTGGGAATCTGAAGGAAAGATGGTCTACGCTTCTTCAGCTAACCCATCTGGTAAAGGAAACCGTGGCAAGGTCGAAGGAATTGGTGAACGCATTGCTTCCAAGGTCGATCTCATTTTGGAGGCAGATGATTACGTGGCTTCTATCCAGCCTGACAAAACCATTGAAACGCGCTACGAACAAGGGGTCATGGTCTCAATGGTAGATGCAGAGGGAACCTTAATTCCTGAGCAAGGAGCGGATAGTCGTTCCATCGAGCCCTGTCCAGTTGTTATCCGCAAAGGCCTTGATATTGACAAGATTATGATGCACTTATCCGATCATTTCAACTCTTGGAACTACCGCCAAGGGGAATACTATTAAAGCTGAAAAGCGCCGTTTGGCGTTTTTTATGTTATCATAAGTTTATGATTCCTATTTATTTTTTAGGTGGCCTTGGGAGTAATCCCTATCATGCCATGGATTTGATTAGTCAACTGCCCTTTCCTGTAACAGTTCTTGAATTACCTGGACATGGAGAGGCTTTTGACACGATTCTTACTAATCTTATCGACCTGCACCTTTGGTTTGAAGAGAGGGTCAATACAGCAGAACCTTTTTACCTGATTGGGCATTCAATGGGTGCTATGCTTTTTTCCTACTTAGCGAGCCAATACAAGACTACAGAAAGCCTTATTCTTATCGATGGTGGCTATTTTAATCTTGATGCCCTAGTCAGTCTAGAAGACGAATGGCTACAAACTCGAGCTTATCTGGAACAACAAGTCTTCCAAAATCCAGAGGAGATCATTGCCCAAGAACAGCAAGATGCTCTTTTTTGGTCTGAAAACCTTCATAAAGCTAGTTTGGCTAATTACATAGTAACTGAAGATGGCCTCTGGAAATTAAACCTGAACCCCTCAGCTCTTAAGGAGCTGCTATCCCTTCAGCGGCATTGCCAAGGCTTTCTCCCTCAGGTTACCTGTCCTACCTTGTTGATTCCACAGACACGCAACTGCCCTGATTGGAAAACAGAGATGATAGAGCAACTCCCCCAAACCATTGATATCCAAAAATTGCTACCAGTTGGCCATAGCCCTCATACCGATAGGCCCCATGAAGTAGCAAAAGCTATCAAAGACTTCCTTTTGTCTAGCAAGAAACTATAATCTTGTTAAGAGAGTCTCTCTTCTGGCGTTAAAAATACTATAAAGTTACTTATTTCAAAAAACAGCCGTTCTCGTCTAACTCTGGTGATAAGTGCAGTGTCAATTCTTTTATTAGTCAAACTGGGAGGTTACCGTCTTATAGTCTCCTCAGTCGACTGACTACCAACACCATCAGCTTCACTTCTAGCTAAAGAAACTCCTCAAAGCTATTTACTGTGACCACTAATAAGACTACTGAAAAAGAAGCTGACGAGATCAGCTCCTTTTTTTAATAATCCCCTTCACACCTCTTTAGCCAATTCCAGACAATAGGATTTGGTTTTGCAGTGGGGGCAGGTTAACATTCGGGTCCTAGGCGTATGACCTGAAATGACAAACGCTTTAAACGATGGGACAAAAGTCTTGTGGCAGGATGGGCAAAGGTATTCAATTTTTGATAGATAATACATTTGCAATCGATAAAGGCTAGCCAAAAAGATCATCAAACTTATCCCCATCACCCAAGGCATGTATCCTGTCTCTGCAAACAGATAATTGACTAAAATAAACATGAGACACATCAAGAAAAGTCCTGATAAAATTCGCCATTGCAGACGACGCCAGTTATCCTTATTTTTCATGAGCCTTGAAATGTCGTTCAAATAGTCTAAGGAGTTGGCCTGATTCCGACTAAGGCTATTTAGAAGCTTTACAGTCCTGTCAAGCTTGGTTTTCTTGTCAGACACTTCTGCCTTAAGACGGCTAATTTGATCTTCTACAAGCATTTCTAAAACCTGACCAGCATTGTCTTCTGCTAGGACTGACCTAATCTGCTCAATCGAGAAATCCAGCTCTCTTAAGAAACAGATGAGTTGCAGGCGTTCCAAATCTGCTTGACTGTATAAG
Organism: Streptococcus rifensis; assembly: GCF_053203525.1. Taxonomy (NCBI): domain Bacteria; kingdom Bacillati; phylum Bacillota; class Bacilli; order Lactobacillales; family Streptococcaceae; genus Streptococcus; species Streptococcus rifensis. The sequence continues at coordinate 56,788 of NZ_JBRUCW010000012.1, forward strand.
CGACGACCACCTTCAGTTAGGCTGGACGGTTGAAGAATCCCACGCTTGTCATAATATTGAACTGTTCGGACAGAAACCTCTGCTAGCTTGGCCATTTCTCCTGTTGTGTAGGTTAACGACATTTCATCTCACCTCCTTTCTGCCCTTACTATAGCACATGACCTAGGGGCATTAGCAAGCCCTTACCCTAGGGGATTTTTTATTTTTTTGAAAAATCGTATGAACCTTCGTTGACAGCTCTGTCAACATCTCCCTTATTCCCAGAGACTACCCAGGGCAGCAAAGGGATTATCCGTAGTAACCTGCTCTTGTTGAGCCAGATAAGCCTTATTGGCATCCAACTCTAAGAAGGCTTCATAAACCTGAGCTGTCATGCGGGCGTCCTCAAGGCTGTTATGACCGCGACCCTTAATGCCTAAAAAATCTGCGACACTGGTCAATTTCAGGTTAATAATGCCATTGAGGTCGGTGCTCCTGCGCTCAGAGGCCTCATCATAAAGGTCGACTTGATAGTGACCAGTCAAATCTAATCCCTCTTTTAATAGCAAGGGAAGATCTGATTTCTGAGCATTGTAGCCAATTAATGGCAAGTCTCCAACAAAGTCTGCAAATGAAGCCATGACTTCTGAGATTTTAGGGGCAGTAGCAACCTTGTCGGCTGTAATTCCCGTCAAACCATTGATAAAACTTTGTAAGGGCGTGTCTGTATAAACATAGCTGTCAAACTGGTCAACTTCCTTATGGTCAATCATCTTTACTGCTGAGAGTTGGATGATTTCCTCTATACCATTGGCTTGGTTAAATTCCAAATCTAAGGCTATATAGCTTGATAAATCTTTCATTTTAGTTCGCTCCTAAAAAAGACCCTTACGGGCCCCTTCTTATTTACCAAATAGCTTTGCCCAGAACCCTTTCTTTTCTTGCTCCTGAGCTTGAGCTTCCGCCTGGGCTATTACTTGAGCCTGGGCTTCATCCAGCTCCAATTTCAAGGTATCTCGGTCGTTCATGGCCTTGGCTGTCAATTGTTGTTGCTGATCCAATTGCTTATCTTTTTCAGAAATCTGAACATCCTTGATGCGGATTTGCTCGTCTTTAGCAGCGATTTGCTCATCCTTCATTTTGAGTTGTTCATAAAGACGAATAATTTCAGCGTTTTTCTCATCAACCAAAATTTCCATCAATTCCCGCTGCTTGGTCTCTTCACTAACTGGTTCGTCTTCAAAGATAGTTTTTTTATAGTGTTTTTCCAGCTCAATCAAACCAGCTCGGTTAACAACGGTCACTCCCTTGTCATTTTTATCCACAAATTCTTCTGGAAAAGACTTAACCCGATTATTAACGGCCTGCCGACTGATTCCTAAAATATCGGCTAGTTCACTGACGGTTTTTTCTACTGACATATCAATCCTATTCCTAATTTCAAGCTAAATAATATCATCTTTGATAGTATCACATCAGGCCTTTCCTGTCAAATTTTCCAGGGCTTTATGTTAGAATAAAATTATGAAGAAATACGATACAATTATCATTGGCGGTGGTCCAGCAGGTATGATGGCTGCTATCAGTTCAGTTGTTTATGGACAAAACACTCTTTTGTTAGATAAAAATCGGAGACTGGGTAAAAAACTAGCGGGAACTGGTGGCGGTCGTTGCAATGTCACTAACTGCGGAACGCTGGAAGAATTGATGGCTGGAATCCCTGGAAATGGTCGCTTTCTATACAGTGTCTTTTCCCAGTTTGACAACCAGGACATCATCCGCTTTTTTGAAGATCGTGGTGTTAAACTCAAGGAAGAAGACCACGGCCGAATGTTTCCAACTACGGATAAATCGATGACTATCATCCAGTGCTTGGTTGATGAGATGACTAAGCTTGGTGTGACCATCGCCACTCAAGCTGAAGTTGTCTCAGTCAAGCGGCCAGAAGACTGTTTTATTGTTAAAACCAAGGATCAAACCTTTGAAGCCGAGCGCTTAATCGTGACGACAGGTGGAAAATCCTATCCTTCAACAGGTTCCACAGGCTTCGGCCATGATATTGCAAGGCACTTTAAACTAGAGGTCACTCCGATTGAAGCGGCAGAAAGTCCTTTGATGACTGACTTCCCCCACAAAAGACTCCAAGGAATTTCACTGGACGATGTCACTCTGTCCTACGGCAAACATGTGATTACCCACGATCTTCTCTTTACCCATTTTGGCCTGTCTGGTCCTGCTGCCCAACGGATTTCCAGCTTTGTCTCTGGTGGGGAAACTATCTTTCTTGATGTCCTCCCGAACTACTCCAAGCAGGATTTAGACAGTCTCTTAGAGAAAAATCGGGAGAAATCCCTTAAAAATACCCTCAAAACCTTTTTGCCAGAACGTTTGGCCGAGTTCTATTGTGACGACTTGCCAGAAAAAGGCAAGCAGCTCACCCATAAAGAACGTGATTTACTTTTAGATCGCCTTAAAGGTCTCCCCATTCTAGTTACTGGTAAAATGTCCTTACCAAAATCCTTTGTGACCAAGGGTGGGGTAGCCTTAACTGAAATCAATCCCAAGACTCTGGAAAGCAAGAAGATACCTGGTCTTCACTTTGCTGGGGAGGTTCTCGACATCAATGGTCATACGGGTGGTTTCAACATCACTGCTGCCCTTTGTACTGGTTGGGTTGCAGGTTGTGTGCACTATTAATAAGCAAGCAGTTGTTGTGAAGAATTGAATGTTTAAATAAAGAAAAGGGACAAGCCTCCTGATGGTTAACACTCAGAAGGCTTGTCCCTTTTCTTTGTAATAAATGATTCGCTACCCTTTGAGAGCTTCCACATCACGCGCAATAACCAATTCTTCGTCAGTAGGGACGACCAGTACTTTTACACGTGCAGTATCTGTGGAGATAATACCACTGTTCCCAAACACATTTTTATCAGGATCAATGTCCATTCCAAACCAAGACAACTCACTGACAATTTTCTCACGCAAGAGAGTATCATTCTCTCCAATACCTGCTGTGAAAACAAGTGCATCTGCGCCGTTTAGGACCGCCATGTACTGACCGATAAACTTCTTAAGGCGGTCAGCAAACATATCAAATGCGAGCTTACATTTCTCATTTCCTTCAGCCATACCAGCCTCTAAGTCCCGCATATCATTAGTCAATCCAGAAACACCAAGAATCCCTGATTCCTTATTTAAGACATTGACAACTGCCGCTGCATCTTTCAAATCAGGCAATTGTTCAATAAGATAAGGAATAATGGCTGGATCAATATCCCCAGACCGTGTTCCCATCATAGGACCGGCAAGTGGAGTAAAGCCCATAGAAGTATCAACCGACTTCCCTCCATCAATAGCTGTCAATGACACACCATTTCCAATGTGTGCTGTAATCAATTTCAACTCCTCAAGAGGTTTACCGAGGATTTCAGCCGCTTGTTGAGAAACATAGTAATGACTCGTTCCATGAGCACCATATTTACGCACTTGGTAATCTGTGTAGTACTTATCAGCAAGCGGGTAACGGTAGGCCGTCTCTGGCATTGTAGCATGAAAAGCAGTATCAAAGACAGCTACGCTTGTGATATCTGGTAAGATTTCTTTAAAGGCACGGATGCCTGCTGCATTGGCTGGATTATGAAGGGGAGCAAGACTTGATAGTTCTTCAATTTGCTTCAACGTTACATCATCAATCAAAACAGATGACTTAAAGATTTCACCTCCGGCAACAACGCGGTGCCCAACACCTGTAATTTCTGAGAAATCTGAGATAATCTCGAAGCGTTTCAAATCATTCAACAAAAGCTGTACAGCAACTGTATGATCCTTAATAGACAAGGTTTGAGATTCGGAACGGCCATTAAATTTAACAGTTGAAACCGCATCCTCAAGACCGATACGCTCGATTATCCCTTTGGCCAAAACAGTTTCTTCAGGCATTTGATAGAGCTGCCATTTTAAGCTTGATGATCCAGCGTTTATTGCAATTGTTTTTGACATTGATATTTCCCCTTTTTTATTTAAAGCGTTTCCACCATTATACCAGATTCTATCCTAATTTGCATATTCTAAAACCCACTTTTTAAAGACTCGGCTAAAGTTATGTAAGGCTTCAGGATCCTTTATACTCGGCAACGGATAAACAAAAGTCTCTTGAAACTCTGCCTTTGGCTTTTGAAAAACAAAGAGTGATTTGGCCATTTCTTTCTTTCCAAACAGAGTTTCTGGCAGATTAATCATAGCTACCAGTTGTGCCTCCTCCTGAAGCCAGGCCTTTAAAAGGTCACTTTGGGCGCTCGTTAAAAGATTATTAGGTGCTAGGAAAATCGCATAGCCATTGGGTTTTAAATACTTGATAGACTGAGCCATCAAAAGATGATGGGCATAAGTGTGCTCTTCTTTAGATGCCACTGAAAAACGACTGGCAATAATGTCATCTGGATAGTAACCAACTGGCAAATCAGATAGAATAATATCAGAAGGCTTTAGAAGTTGCGGTCGAACCGCATCGCCTTGGACAAAGTGAACTTTCGACTCCATAACATCTGCCATACTAGCAGATAAATCAATCAAGAGATCATCAAGCTCAATTCCTAAATAATCGAGTTCTTTTTGAGTATTATTGAGCAGTGTATTAGCTAAATTTCCAATACCTGAGCCTATTTCTAAAACTTCTAAACGGTTTTTTGAGAATAAGGTTTCAATCACAAAAGCTATTAAAAAACCAAGGCTATCCGGCGTGAACTGATGATTGTACTGTAAAGGCTCAGTTTGATTCAGTTTAATCAACAAAAATTGATAAGCTCTTCGCCACTCTTCATTGGAGAGATCTAATGCTTTTAAATCCCTATTGTTTTTTATAATGATAGCGTCCTGAACGGTCTCGTTTAAATAGGCTAAATTCTGTTCAATCAAGGCATCGTAAGCATTGGTCATCAGCTGATTTTGCAGCAGTTGTACATTTTCTAAAAGCAGCTCAAAAGCTGTTTCAATCTTTTCAAAATCCATAGTCCTATCATATCAAAAATCAATGATTTTCGCTATTGATAGGAAACTGGTACATGAACTCTTGACCAGTCACCAACTGGATTGCCACAGCTAATTGACCTTTTTCAACATGATACTGAGCAACCCCTTGGTCAAAAGTGATCTGCCCGCTTGACGGCCTATCTTTAGAAGGTACTTCTGTAGTCTCCTCCTGATTCACGCTCTTTTTGACTTCTTGCTCTCGCTCTTCTTGATTTGTACTGTCTAAAGGTTCTGGGTCTCGGTTTTGCTCTGCATCGTCCGCTTGGGCATTTTCAATGCTTCTTCCTTTAACAAGGTCTTCATTTTCAGCCAGATTTTCTGTTATGTCCTCCCTTGGCTCTTCCGAATGCTTGCCCTCTTCTTTATTTCCTAGTTCTCCCGCCAGTTTATTCTTGGTATACTGGGCCATGGCATAGGCTGTTAAGGAGTGTGAGTTGGCCTGGTTGGTTTGGGCAAGGGCAACTTGGCGATTGAGGTAAAACTGCAACAAAAGGCTAAAGAGCGCTAACATCAAGAGGGCATAAAGTAGGATTCCCGCCTTAACGGTCTTTTTCCATGGCATGAACAAACTCCTTTTCTAGGCCTGATTCAAAGATAAGGTGAATATGAAGTAGACCGTCTGCCTCTGAAATAGAAGAGCTCTCAATACCTTGTAGCATCGGCTGATAGCCTAGACCAGCCCAATTGGTCTTTCTAAAATCATCTTGACGCGATTGACCAAAAGCCAATTCCTGGTGTCCTTTTTTGACATATATCCGATTATTGTCCACCTTGACCAAGCGACTCTGGTCCAGCTCTTGGCGAAGCTGCTCGGAAAAAATCAACCAATCCTTAGTCGGTTGCCTCACTTGATAAGCAACTTCCTGAGCCAGATGGCGGCTGAGCCCGTCAAAAACCAAGAGGCTACTTGCGATGACTAACAAGGCTACAAGACATTCCAATAAGGTAAAGGCTTTGACCTTACTGCTCACTAATGCTGACAAGTATCTCTCCTTTCTGAAAAATAACCAGACTTTTCTCGTTTTTAGAGATGGTCACTTCTTGATCATTGAGGGTCAAGTGATCTGCTCCTGTTTGCAGGGCCATTTTGGCAACCTGATAGCTTTCTTCCTGCTGGAGATAAGACTCTTGACGTTTTCGACTCGCTGAAATTTCGGTCAGGACCAGTCCCACCAACATAGCAAACAAGGCTGTTGCGATTAAGGCTTCTAAGAGGACATAGCCTCTAATCTGTTGTCTTTTTATACTTACCACTCCCTAAATACAATTGATAATGGACCATTTGGGTCGGTGTTTGAAAGCTGAGTTTTTGGAGAGAATTGTTTCCGCCATGCGTCTCAAATACAACCGACTGATTTGGGCCTGTGATGTCTTCTGGCAGGGTTACTGTCTGGTAGCCATTGGTAATCTGATTAGAAGTTAGTTGTAAAGTCAGCTGTTGATTTTGGGCCTGACTGAGTTGCTGTGTTTCGCGGTAGAGGTGTTCAAATTCCAGAAAAAATAACTGCTGACGTACTTGAGCAAAGACTGGTTTCACCTGAGACGACAGAAGCATCAGCATACCTGTCACCATAGCTAGAACCAAGAGGCTCTCTAAGAGTGTGAAAGCCTTGACCTTGGCTTGCCACCTCTTATTGACCTGAGATGTGTTTGTTATAGGTATCAAGTTGTTCATTGGTGATATAGCCCTCACTTGCTAAGGTTTCAGCACTGGGTTCTCCGGCGTTTGGATTAGCGATGGCATAAAGCTCCTTCTGGCTTTCCACGACCTTGACAATCGCTTGGTTTCCTGTCTTTGTGACACTGTCTTTTTGCTTGGTTAAATTAGGTACAAAAAGCAAGAGTAAGACACTGATAATCAGAAGGACAACTAACATCTCGACCAAGGTAAAGGCCTTGACCTTAACTTTTAAACACTTTTCTTTTAATTTTTTCATGATAAGGGAACCTCCATATTATTATAAATAGGTAAGAGCATGGCTGCATAGATCAGCACGATAATAAGGGCGACAAAGATAAAGACAAGGGGTTGGATCAACTGCATCAGCTGATTGATTTTAGTAAAGAAACGCTCCCAACAATCTTGAGCATAGATAGCTAATTCTTGACCGAGTTTGGATTTGGCTTCTCCGTATTCAATCATGAGAGAAAGCTCCTTTTCAAAAAAAGGATAATCCTTGACTTTTTCGTGAAAACTTTGGCCGTTAGACAGACTTGACAACATATCCTGACCGATTTCAGCAAATAATTTAGAGGGTTGCTCAACCATGATGTCTAAAATCTGAGTCATCTCCAGTCCTTGACTAATCAGATTCCCCCACTCTCTAGCATAATAGCCCGTTAAGTAGAGTCTGACTAAGCGACCTAATCCAGGAAGTTTAGCTAGAAAAGAAGCGACCGGCAGGTGTGAGGTCCGTTTCAACCAAAGCCTCACACAAATCGTCAGTAGCAAGAGGAATAAAGCTGTTCCTAAAAAGAGGGTTGGGAAATGTCCGATTAAGACTGTCGCAACATTGCCATCGGACATTTGGGGCAAGATATAGTTTTTTAGCCCTAGCATGAGCAGAACCAGAAAACTCAGGAGGACAACAGGATAAGTCGCAACCTCGATTAGTTTTTTCTTTACCGTTAAAACTTGTCCTAAATACCCCTCCACTTTCTCCAAACACAAGGAAAGATTGCCATGGAGTTCAGCCAGACTCAGCTGAGTCACCACTTGGTCTGAAAAGCCCAAATATTTCATGATGATTGAAAACGGCTGACCAGCTACAAGTCCTTCCTGCATAACTGCTGTATAAGGATCGCTGAGCAGTTGGCTACGCTTTAGAAAGTCAACAATCTCAGTCAGATTAAAGCCCGAACTAAAGAGATTGTTAAAGAGTGCAATGACTTTTTTCTGCCTAAGCAGTTTTAATTTTTTCACTTTGCCATTGGAGCTCAGAGAGATGTCCTGCTTCAAAAAGCTGATCAATCTGCTGGTTCCACTTGGTCGGTTGGTAATTTTCAAAGTCTTGGTCGGCAAAATCTACGATACCTCCTCCTGCTAATAAGCGTTGATAATAAATGCCCTGAAGGCTATTTTTTAATTCTTCCGAACTGACTCCCAATTCAATCAAGCGATCATAGACACCGCTAATCGATTTGGCGTGGATGGTCGAAAAAACTGTCGCACCTGTCAGACTAGCCCGCATAACGGCACGCGCTGTCTGGGTGTCCCTGATTTCCCCGATAATCAGCAAATCCGGTCGGTGGCGTAAGGATAACTTAATCAAATCATCATAGGTAGACCCAATTGTTTCATTGAGTTGCAATTGAAGCATGTCCTCTTGATTGATTTCTACAGGATCTTCAATTGTAATGACCTGCTGGCCTTGAAAACGGAGGCGAGCTAAATGGTACATCAGAGAGGTCTTGCCGCTCCCAACTGGACCCGAAAAAAGGTATAGCCCTCTGCCTTTCACATCATCTGATAATTTTTTGACATTCTCAAACCAAAAAGACAGGTCTTTATCCAAGTCATAGATAAGTCGGATGACCAAACTCTCATGCCCTTTATAATCACCGACGGTCGACAGACGCATGGATACTGTTCCTTCCCCATAATCATAATTACAGGAACCTAACTGACTGCGGCGCTTCTCACCAACATTCATGCCAGAAACAAACTTAAAGTGCCCCACCATGGCCTGCATCTCATCATAGGGAAAGTCTCCAACGAATTCCCGTTCATCATTTTTGCGTTGATACAATTCATAATGGGTATCCTTAGGTAAAAAATAGAGGTCGCTAATACGATCTTTCACTGCGTCAGCAATCAATTGTTTTGCACGTTCTTGTACCATTTATCTTCCTTTCTAACGTTTGGTTCTCAAAGCTACTCATCATTTTCCTTTTCCTATTGTCCCTCAATCGTAAATATTGGAATTATATCTCATCCATCACTCATCTACTTCTTCATTCGTAACAAAATAAAAAAAGTCGACAAAAAGTCAACTTTTTTAATCAGTATGCTAGGTTTTCTTTTGCAGGCGACAAATTTTAGTCCTAGTTGAAGATTTTGACACATTTTTTAGGCGAGGTGTCACCATTTCAGATACCGTTCTAATTAGCAGGGAATGGAACTGTTGCAAGTTTTCACCACATTCTTCGCACCAACGCTGTTCGTCAGGATTCCAAAAAGCTATCATGGATATGTGGTCTGAATGATCTAATTTTTCCTCTTTTTTGGGAAAAAGTTGCGCAAATTTCTCGCCCTTCGTTTGGTAAAATCTAAACGCTTCATCATAGGAATCGAAAAGTTCAAATCCTACAATGTCTTCTTCCCAGCCCTCTATAAACCACCAAGGTTCATAATCTCCAAATAATTCAATCACTTGATACATGGTCTCATACTCCCTTTATGTATCGTATTATATCTGAAAATTTGAAAAATAGGAAAAAATTTGCTTATGACATCCTTCTTCTAATCCACTTATCTTACTGGTGCCCTTCTAATCGTTGCCTTTTCTCAGGTATTAGCTCAATGAAACTCTGTCTGACATCCAAAGATTCGAGTTGTTCCTTAACCTGCTTTTTCAACCGATATTGCTCCGCTACTGATGTTAGGGCCGTTTCTATTTTTAACCCCATGATGAGCGTTCGTCCATCTGTTGTGATGGGCATTTTCGTTACGATTTGGCTAACACCTGAAACTTTTTCAACCGCTTCATAAATTCTGGTTAATTCTATCGATTTAGGTAATCCTGTAAGGAAAATTTGACAAATATCTAAATAAGTCGGTACCGTTTTAATCAACATTGTCAGCCCGATTCCGATAGATAAGAGTGGGTCTAAAAAATACCAGTCTTTGACTTGTAAGATGAGGGCTACAAGAATAACAGCTATCCACCCTAACACATCTTCTAAAAGATGAAGATTCAACATATTGCCGTTTACTGAATCTTTCCCTCTCAAGACATAGGCAGATACTAAGTTTGCAAAGACCGCTAAGACTCCAACGATAAGCATGCCTTTAGAGTTGACAGGCCAAGGATCTCTAAGAGATAGTAAACCGAACGTTATGGCAATTAGGGAACCTACAATCATCACACTAGATGAAATTAAGGCTCCTAACAGGGAAAAGCGTCGGTACCCCAAAGGGTACTGATCATCTGCTGGTAATCCTGATACTTTTTCAAAAAACCAAGACAGACCAATAGCAATAGCATCTCCTAAGTCATGAATGGCATCTGAAAAAAGAGCTGTCGATCGAAATCGTCCAGCAAAAAAAAGTTCCATCCCAGCAAAGGCCAAATTAATAAGACCAACAATTCCCATTTGCCGACTTATCGATTGGGAGTTATGATCAACTCCCAAATGATGACTCAAATGATGATTATGATGGTGATGACATCTATGGTTTTTTTCCTTATCTTCTAATCTAATACTTAACATCTTTTTCTACCTCTCTCCATCGACAACAGATTTAAACAAGGCTTGTACTTCCTGATCCACCTGACTCGTTAGATGAAGTTGATTCCCTTCTCTTCCTTGGGGTTCTAGCACTATTGGACCTTGACCATTAGCAATTATAAAAAGGTAGGTATGTTTCAACTCCGCAGAAGGATCTTCTTGATTTGAAAAAACAGCTACGATATGCCATCCCGGCTGTTCTGCAGTCTGAGAATAGTGAAAATTCTGAGCCTTGCCATCAACAAGAGTTTGTCCCTTTTCTTGAACGAGGCCTTTAGGCAGTTCTGTCCCTTGCCAGTCGATACCATTCCCCATAAAATATTCTTTATAGTTTCCTTGACCAACAGGTCTATAAGTCATCAACTTTTGCCTAAGATTCTCTGCTTTACTAAGATTCCAAGGTGTATCGGGTGTTGTTTGAGCTGTTTGGTGAACATGACCAACTATTGGTGACTTATTAGTAGTCGATTTTGATGCCAGTGGAAAATGGGTGTGTCCTTGATGTGAAAGGGTCTGCCCGCCTGATTGATTTCCAAGATTTGTTCCAATAATCAGTAGAGATTGGGCGACTGGAAAAAGGAGGAAGAGCCCCTTCACGATAAGCATTAATCTTTGCTTTCTTGCCATTTTTTACTCCGTTTTTTGGTAAACTGCTTCATTATAGAGGGTATACTCTTTCTCATCAAAAATGGAAATACCATAGGCCATCTCATCATCTGTGACCGCTAACTTACGATAAGTTATGCCAGTTCCATTATGGTAAAAAGGATTATGAGAATTGCTAACTAAAATCTGTTTTTTGTAAGCATAATAATCTGTTTTTTGAAGTGCCACATCTAAAGCTTCTGGTGAATAGGCAATGATTCCAAAATAACTGTATGAAAGTTGCCCATACTCCGGTATTGTATTTTGTCCAGCGAAATATTGAGTTCCTGTCTGTTCATCTAAAAAATAGGCAACTTTTAAATAAATGCCCTCAGCAGACTCTGTTTTTTCCAAATCAACCGGTTTTCCATATAAACCTTCTAAGTAAGCATACATGTCTTCATAGCTAGCCAAGCTCTTTTTATTAAATAATTGGTCTGGTAATAAAATTTCTTCTTGCTTGAATACTTTTTTTAAGCTTACCACCTCAGCCTGTTGTAAGCTCTCTTGCGATGACAAGGTGTTTTGAGCCTGTTCACAACCGACCAACATCAATAAAGCAATCCAGACAAATGTAATCTTTCTCACAACTACCTCTCTTTATGAGCAAAAGGGCGGGGACACGTCCCTGACCCTTATGCCTTATTAAATCCCATCCATTGGTTACGATTTTGGTGCAGCAAGACCAACACCAGTTGGTTTAAGACTTTCGGTTTCACCACCATCTGTTGGCCCCGTCACTTTGCCATTAAAGCCCATAGCATCTCCAACACGAATCGCAATGTCGGTATCATCAAATTCACCATCAAACATATAAGCACCTGAACCCATGGCATAAACAGGAACCTTCTCTCCAGAGTGATCCGTTGTAGTCCATGCTAAGCCAGCCTTTTTATTAATGATTCGAGTTGCTGTAATGGAAACTGGTATATAGCCACCATAATTGGTGTTTTGATCTGCAGAATCCTTCTTAGATTCTTCAAAGGCAGCCTTTAGCGCTTCATATTCTTCTTTTGAGCACCGTAAACGATTCTCAGCTTGAACCTTCAAATAGTCTTCTTCTTCAGCATTTGTAATCATTTCTGTTGGTGCATCTGCATCAAGAATCAGTCCAAAGAATTCTTCAATCTTTGGAGCAAATTCTTCAAACGTCATGTTTGGATTTTTTTCCAATTCTGAAGCAACGATATCATTGAAGGCGGTTTGTGATCCTTTCTGATTGGTCAGCAAATCAAAATAAGTTTCATAACCAGTTGATTCATTTCCAATGGTAAAACCACCCGTCGCATGGTCAGCAGTAACAACGATTAAGGTATCGTCTGGATGCTCGTTATAAAAATCAATAGCAACTTGGATGGATTCCTGAAAATCAATAACCTCTTCCATGGTGGTTACACCATCGTTTGCGTGCTCAGCCCAATCGATTTTTCCAGATTCTGCCATCATAAAGAAGCCAGCTGGATTATCCTCCATCACTTCAATGCCTTTAGCCACCATATCACTAAAACTCTGGCTCTGTTCCGTCTTGTCAATAGCATAGGTCATGGCACCGTCATCCTGAAGTTCTTCAGCTACCCAATAAACTTTTTCAGAATTTTTGTCTATTTTTTCAGCATCTGCCGCGGTTTCAACAATTGTATAGCCATTGTCTTTCATGATATCAAAGAGATCTTTTTGATCTTTCTCTTTACCTGTCCGATGCTTTAAAGAGCCGCCTGCAAAATAGTCAAAATTAGTTTCTGCCATCTGAGCACCAATCTCGTAGTAGGAATTACGAGATTCTTCATTGGCATAATAGGCAGCTGGTGTGGCATGGTTCAAGGTTACCGTCGAAAGAATACCGACAGATTTTCCAGCACGCTTTGCTTTTTCAGCAACTGAATCTGCCGCCTTTGAAAAATCTCCGCTTAACCCAACCGTGTTAGTCTGTGTCTTTATCCCCGTCGCAAAAGCGGTTGCTGTTGATGCTGAGTCTGGGATAAAGGAATGGCAGTCAAACTGTGTTTTCAATCCGACAACTGGCATTTCTGTAAAATTCATCCGATCTGGAAAAACTTCTCCTGCATTTGTCCGTGTAAACCCGAGGTAATTTTCCGCTGCAGTAACCGGTGTAACGCCCATCCCGTCCCCTATAAACATAAAGACATATTTGGCTTGGTTTTGATTGACCTTTGAATAATCTTCTGTTTTAGGACGTTCGGTGTCGTACATCTCCACTTCTTTTCCAGCAGCAGTTTCTTTAGCGAGCTCGGCATCATTTGCTACTGCGATATCTAAAGAAGTGTCTGCTACAGTTTCTGTTGTAGTCGCAGAGCCTGCCTTTTCTGTCTGAGAAGGTGTCGCACAAGCTGTCAAAATAAGCGTAGATGACGCTAAAATGATCCCTAGCCGTTGAAGCAATTTTCGGTTGAATGTCATAAGATTCTCCTCATTTTCTTTTTACAAGTGTTAGTTTAATCTATTTATTTCTTGTTTTGATGCATTTGCTGTAAAGAATATGTGAAGTTTTTTACTATATCAAAAAAAAGAGCCTCTTTGAGACTCTTTCTCTACTTATTTGATGTCGTCCGCTGCGACATCCTCACCAAACCATTTATATGAAATTTCGCCGAAAGTTCCATCTCTATAGAGTTCTTTTAGGGCTTGGTTAATCTTGTCCACCAAGGTTTTATCTGCCTTACGAGCACCGACAGCGAAGGCTTCACTGGTGTAACCCGGTACAATGACATTGTAATCATCCAAAATACCTTCCTGAGCCAAGTAATAATTGGCATAAACACGGTCAATCAAAAGACCATCAATCCGTTCATTTTTAAGGTCGATTAAAGCTTCGTTAAAGGTTGCGTATTGATTGGCATCATTGGTAGCCACTAACTCTTTAAGCACACTCGCTTCGTCTGTAAACACTTGATAGCCTGAAGATCCCGCCTGAGCGCCTAAGACCTTGTCCGTCATGCCTTCTGTGTTGGTGATACCTGAGCTTTTTTTGGTCACGAGTACTTGCTCGTTTGCCATGTAATGCTCTGTAAAGAGAACGAGTTCACGACGCGCATCTGTCGCTGTATAGCCATTCCAAATGAGGTCAATATTGCCATTATTAAGCTCTGTTTCTTTTAGGTCCCAATCAATCGGTTGCCATTCAATGGTAACATTGTATTTGTCAAAAACGGCAGTGGCTAAATCAATATCAAAACCGACATTTTCCCCAGAAGTATCTTCATAGCCCATTGGTACAAAGGTATTATCAAACCCAATAGTAATTTTGCCTGCTTGTTCAATCTGCTCCCAGCTATCTGTCTGAGCATCATTCGATGTCTTAGTTCCACAGGCCGCAAGGCCAAGAATGGCTACCAAGGAGGCAGCTGCTTTAAGGATTTTTTTCATCATGTTTCTCCTATTTTTTAAAAGTTTATGTTGTTTTTGCTTAGCTGATCATTAGAAATGTTTTGGCTCGATGGTAATGATACGATCAGCAATTGTTTGCGCAAAAGTCATGTCATGTGTCACAACAATCTGGGTAATTCCTGATTCTTTATTATCAAGAATGAGCCGTTCCACTTCGCGTCTTAATTCCGGATCAAGTGCAGACGTGGGTTCATCAAAACCAATCATTTCTGGTGAAATCATCATGGCTCTAGCCAAGGCAACCCGCTGTTTTTGACCTCCCGATAATGAATAAGGATAGGCCGACGCGTGCTGACTTAGGCCCAAGGTCTCTAAGAGGGCATTCGCACGGTTTTCAGCTTCTTGCTTGGTTTGATTCATCGTCTTCATTGGCGATAGCGTCAGGTTTTCCATTACCGATAAATGCGGAAAGAGCTGAAAATCTTGAAAGACAAATCCTAGTAAGTTAGCCTCTTCCAAGTGCTCTAGAGGAAGCGTTTCCCCATTATAGACTAATTCGCCTGAATCAATCGATTCCAGACCAGCTAGCATTCGAAGTAAGGTCGTTTTCCCACCACCGGACTGCCCGACAATTGCCAATGTTTCTCCAGTAGGAATCTCCAAACTATAATCTGAAAAAATCTGTTTGTCGCCAAATCGTTTTGAAATATGTTTTAGTTCTAACATGATTCCTCCTATTTGTAATAATTATAGCGTTGTTCTACCTTCTTAGAAACCAGTGTTACCACCCCAATCATCAGAAGATAGATGCCCCCTGCAATAAACATAGGCGCAAGACTAGCATCACGGTTAGCTGCTGTTCGACTGGCTAAGAGGAGGTCTCCAACACCCAAAGCATAGACCAAGGCGGTATCTTTGACCAGGGTTATAACTTCGTTAAAAATACTTGGAAGGACAATTTTAATGACCTGAGGAAGGACGATATAGCGAACTGTTTGAAAAGAACTTAACTTGAGAACCTTGGCTGCTTCGTACTGACCAGGTGGTATAGCTTCAATTCCCCCTCGGAAAATCTCTGCAAAATAAGCCCCATAGTTTAAGGTAAAGGCGATAATCGCTGCGGTCATCCGATCAAATGTTATACCGACACTTGGCAGAACATAGTAAACAAAGATTAACTGTAATAATAACGGTGTCCCCCGCATGACTAGGACATAAACTTGTAGGAACCATTGCAAGGGTTTAAAGGCAATTCTCTGTAAAAAGGCTAAGACAACACCTAGAGGAATTGATAACACTAAAACAAGGACAAATAGATGGACTGTGACTCCCGCTCCTTTTAGCAGGTTGGGCAAGACCTCTAAAATATAATCCATAATAACCTCCACACAATATTGTTTTATTATACCACCTTTTGCATGATTATACTAGGTTTATTTCATAACATTTCCTAAAGAGAAGGTTCCCTTGGTAAAAATGTCTAATTTTTAATGTTTATACTTATTTAAATTAAAAACCTAAAAGCGATTGTCTGCTCAAAGATTTGTTTTTCGTTATTGTATTAATTAAACTGATATTTTTTTGATGACCATTGGTGATTCAGGTTTTGATTTAGTATTAAAAATTAATGACTTATAGTTTTGATTTCTAGCAATTAGAAAAAGCCAGGAAATCAAAACTTCCTGACTTACTCTTTTTATTCGGCTTCTGGACTAACTGCTTCTTCCGTTAGTTCTTCAGCTTCAATCAATTCAACTTCGTTGATGGCCAGTGGCTCGATATTGCGGTAACGGGCCATACCTGTACCAGCTGGAATAATTTTACCGATAATAACATTTTCCTTAAGGCCAAGTAAGTGATCACGTTTACCGCGAATCGCTGCATCGGTAAGGACACGCGTTGTTTCCTGGAAGGATGCGGCTGACAAGAAGGAGTTGGTTTCAAGGGAAGCCTTGGTAATCCCCATCAGAACAGGACGCGCTGTCGCTGGGATACCACCAGAGATAACCACTTCGCGGTTAGCATCTGTAAAATCTGTGATGTCCATCAAGGTCCCCATGAGAAGATCTGTATCCCCTGGATCCATGACACGCACTTTACGGAGCATTTGACGCACCATAACCTCGATGTGTTTGTCTCCAATTTCTACCCCCTGACTACGGTAAACTTTTTGAACTTCAGAAAGAAGGTAAGTTTCCACAGACAAGACGTCACGAACTTCAAGCAAGCGCTTCGGTTGGATAGAACCTTCTGTTAAAGCCTGACCACGGTTGACAGTATCACCAACCTCCACTCGCATACGGGCAGTATAAGGAATAACATATTCCCCTTCACCTGTCTGTCCTGAGATGAAGACTTTTTTGGTACGAGTTGACGCATCTTCTTCGATAGCAGTAACTGTTCCTTTGACTTCTGTAATGACCGCTTCTCCTTTAGGATTACGGGCTTCAAAGATTTCTTGGACACGAGGGAGACCCTGGGTGATATCAGTATTCGAGGCTACACCACCCGTGTGGAAGGTACGCATGGTCAACTGAGTTCCTGGTTCACCGATAGACTGGGCAGCAACCGTACCGACAGCCTCACCCACTTCAACCGCATCATCAGTCGCCAAGTTGATACCGTAACAATGGCGGCAAACCCCATGACGAGTGTTACATGTGAAGACAGAGCGAATGGTCACTTGCTCAACACCAGCTTGGACAATCTGACGAGCAATATCTTCTGTGATGAGCGTGTTAGCACCGATAAGCACATCGCCAGTCTCAGGGTGACGGACTGTTTTCTTAGTGTAACGACCTTGCAGACGTTCTTCCAATGGCTCAATCATTTCCTTACCATCAGTAATTGAGGTGATGTCCAGACCACGGTCTGTGCCACAGTCATCCTCACGGATGATAACATCTTGTGCCACGTCAACCAAACGGCGGGTCAAGTAACCGGAATCGGCTGTTTTGAGGGCCGTATCGGTCATCCCCTTACGGGCACCATGCGTTGAGAAGAACATCTCGAGTACGGAGAGACCTTCACGGAAGTTAGACAGGATTGGCAATTCCATGATACGACCGTTCGGCGCTGACATCAATCCACGCATACCCGCAAGTTGCGAGAAGTTAGAGATGTTACCACGAGCACCGGAGTCCATCATCATAACAATTGGGTTCTTCGGATCTTGTTTTTCAATCAAGCGTTTTTCAAGGATTTCCTTGGTTTCACGCCAAGTATTGGTGACAGCATTGTAGCGCTCTTCATCACTAATCAAACCACGACGGAATTGCTTAGTAATCATGTCCACCTTATCGTGAGCAGCTTCAATCACAGTATCCTTATCCTCAATGACAGGAATATCTGCAATACCAACTGTCAAACCAGCAAGGGTAGAGTGATAATAACCCAAGTCCTTGAGACGGTCAAGAAGAGCTGAGGTTTCAGTGGTACGGAAACGTTTGAAGATTTCTGCGATGATGTTCCCCAAGTTTTTCTTCTTGAATGGTGGATTGATGTCCAATTTAGCAATTTCAGCCTTAATATCATGACCCGGAGTCAAGAAATATTTAGCAGGAACACCTTCGGTTAAGTTAGCGTTCGTTGGCTCTTGCAAGTATGGCAACTCAGCAGGCATGATGGCATTAAAGAGAATCTTACCAACAGTCGTCATTAAGATTTTGTGTTTTTGATCCTCAAGCCATGGCTTGTCAAGACTATCTGTCGCAATACCAACACGGCTGTGCAAGTGCACATAGCCATTGCGGTAGGCCATAACAGCTTCATTAGCATCCTTGAAGACCATACCTTCGCCTTCGCGGCCTTCTTCTTCCATAGTCAAGTAGTAATTCCCCAAGACCATGTCTTGAGATGGGGTTACCACTGGCTTACCATCTTTAGGGTTAAGGATATGTTCTGCAGCGAGCATCAAAATACGGGCTTCTGCTTGTGCCTCTTCTGAGAGGGGCACGTGAATCGCCATTTGATCCCCGTCAAAGTCGGCGTTGTAGGCCTCACACACCAATGGGTGCAGACGAAGGGCCTTACCGTCGATGAGGACAGGTTCAAAGGCCT
>NZ_JBRUCW010000013.1:0-66650 GCF_053203525.1 Streptococcus rifensis
CCTATCAATCCAACGAAAATAAAAACCAGTGGAACTTACCCTGACACGGATTTCCACTGATTTTATCATGTTTTCGCAGACTAACTTCCACGCGACTGGACGGTGGAACTTACTTTGGGAATTTAGCTAATTTTTTCAACCCCACATTTGTTTGAAAGTTCTAATACTTATTTAACGTCAAAATCTGAAACCTGAAAGATAGGTTTGCTTGGTTGTCGGTTGTGATGACAAGCTAAATCGTTATCATTTCTTTGTTAATGGTTTGGAGAATTGGTTACAACTCAAACACTTGGAAAATTAGAATTAGCATGCATTATCTGGTTTTGATTTTATTTGAGTATAAAATGTCTTAGCCACTTTCTAGTTGAAAAAAATATAAAAAAACACCCCAGAGAGTTATCATGTTGTTCACCATAAACACATTAGAAAAATAATGAAAATCATAATCGACTGATCCAACATTGGCTGCCGAAAGAAAGTAGGAAAACGACCCAGAAACAGATTGCTTTTATGAAAACTGCTTGAACAACTATTCACTATCCTTAGAAATTAGCGAACTACTAATCTCCTAGACAAGGTTTGAAATCTGGATAACTGAAATTTGAATTTTAGCTTTATTTGGGACTTGAGTTTTGTCTTTTCTTATCTCCTTCAACCCCGCTCAGTTCCCTTGCTATTATAGTGCCAAAGTCTCTTGATGTAAATAGATTTAAGAGAGGCTTATGTATTTCGCCTTTTATAAAAATTTGCATAGAACTATTGAAATCTCTGGTTAAAAGCTGGTATATTTATGATAAAACGCCTGCTTACGAAATAATTATCAAAAGATAGTTATTTCGTAAACAAGCGTTAACGTTTTATCATAATGTTGATGAGTGTTACCGCTGACTGGTAAAGTCAGCGGTAGACCAGAGCTAGACTAAGATTCATCGTGGGAATCCATCATCATAACACTCAACAAAATTGATGATTTTAGACTAATTCGATGATGGCCATCGGTGCAGCATCACCACGACGTGGTTCAGTTTTCAAGATACGAGTGTATCCACCATTACGTTCTGCATAACGAGGCGCAATTTCAGTGAACAATTTTTGAAGAGCAGTTGTAGAAGTGTACTTATCGGTTTCTTCATCATAGTTTTCTGAAGCAATTTCGTTGCGAACAAATGCAGCTGCTTGACGACGTGCATGTAAATCACCACGCTTACCAAGGGTAATCATTTTTTCAACAGTTTTACGGATTTCTTTTGCACGAGCTTCAGTTGTCACGATTGATTCGTTAATGAGCAAGTCAGTTGTCAAGTCGCGAAGCATCGCTTTACGTTGAGAGCTGGTGCGTCCAAGTTTACGGTATGCCATGTTTTCCTCCTCTATTTATCGTTTTTTAAACCAAGGCCTAAATCAGCAAGTTTGTACTTCACTTCCTCAAGACTCTTACGGCCAAGATTTCTTACTTTCATCATTTCGGGCTCTGTCTTCTCTGTCAAATCAAACACAGTATTGATACCTGCACGTTTTAAACAGTTATAAGAGCGAACAGATAAGTCCAGTTCCTCAATGGTGCGATCAAGCATTTTTTCTTCAGAACTTGTTTCAGCTTCTTTCATTACATCAGCTGTTTTCGCAACCTCAGTCAAATCGGTGAAGAGATCCAAATGCTCTGTTAAAATACGTGCTGACAAGCCAAGGGCATCTTCTGGAATAATCGTGCCGTTTGTCATGATTTCAAGCGTTAATTTGTCAAAACCATCATTGCTCCCTACACGAGCAGGTTCAACTTGGTAATTAACTTTTGATACTGGTGTGTAGAGTGCGTCTACTGCCAGAGTACCTACTGGAGCATCATCTTTTTTGTTACCTTCAGCAGGAACATAGCCACGACCTTTATTTACAGTCATAATAGCTTTAAACCCCTTACCTTCACCAATGGTAAAAAGATAATGATCAGGATTAACGATTTCAACATCGCTATCAGATAAGATGTCTCCTGCAGTGACAACTGCTGGACCTTCAACATCTAATTCGATAGTTTTCTCGTCATTTACATATGATTTTACAGCAATCCCTTTAATGTTCAGGATAATTTGCATGACGTCTTCACGGACACCTGGTACAGTATCGAATTCATGAAGAACACCCTCAATTTTAATTGAGGTAATCGCAGCGCCAGGGAGTGAGGCCAACAGAACCCTACGAAGAGAATTTCCTAATGTTGTACCATAGCCACGTTCAAGCGGTTCGACTACAAATTTGCCGTAATCTTTATTTTCATCAATTTTTGTTATTATTGGTTTTTCAAACTCAATCATTTACAGTACTCCCTCTTCAACGTCAGTTGTGTAAGTTGTATGATCAATTATACACGGCGACGTTTTGGAGGACGAGCACCATTGTGTGGTACAGGAGTCACATCACGAATTGCGGTTACTTCAAGACCAGCAGCAGCAAGTGCACGAATAGCAGACTCGCGACCTGAACCAGGGCCCTTAACTGTAACTTCAACTGTTTTCAAACCGTGTTCTTGTGCTGATTTAGCAGCTGCTTCAGAAGCCATTTGGGCAGCGAACGGTGTAGATTTACGAGAACCCTTAAAACCAAGCGCACCAGCTGATGACCAAGCAATTGCATTACCATGCACATCAGTAATCATGACAATTGTGTTGTTAAATGTCGCATGGATATGTGCAATACCTGACTCGATATTCTTTTTCACACGACGTTTACGTGTTGGTTTAGCCAATTTTTTTACCTCCTATTTTATTTTTTCTTACCTGCAATCGCAACAGCTTTACCTTTACGAGTGCGAGCGTTGTTTTTAGTGTTTTGTCCACGAACTGGCAAGCCACGACGGTGGCGGATACCACGGTATGAACCAATTTCCATCAAACGTTTAATGTTGAGGTTTACTTCACGACGGAGGTCACCTTCAACTTTGATGTTGTCGACTTCGCGACGGATTGCGTCTTCTTGTTCTGGTGTTAAGTCTTTCACACGGATATCTTCAGAAACACCAGCAGCAGCTAGGATTTTCTTAGATGTTGGCAGACCGATGCCATAGACGTATGTTAACGAAATCACTACACGTTTGTCATTTGGAATATCAACTCCAGCAATACGAGCCATCTTTTCTCCTTTCTATATATTAGCCTTGACGTTGTTTGTGTTTTGGATTTGCTGGGCAAATTACCATAACACGACCATTACGGCGAATCACTTTGCAGTATTCGCAAATCGGTTTAACCGACGGTCTTACTTTCATTCTTATCCCTCCAATTTTTTCGACTATTTAAAGCGGTATGTGATACGGCCTCTTGTCAAATCATATGGACTCAATTCAACAGTAACACGATCTCCGACTAAAATGCGAATATAATTCTTACGAATTTTACCTGAAACTGTTGCTAAAATCTGATGACCATTTTCAAGCTCGACAGTAAACATTGCATTGGGCATGGTATCAACTACCTTGCCTTCAATTTCAATCACATCTTCTTTTGCCACGCAAAAGTTCCCCCCTTTAAATTTCGATTTGATGTCCTCTGGGCACAGAGGTAACAATTATAAGTCAGACTAGCTTATCATACCATTTTTTATAGCAAAAAGCAAGCCTAGTAACTATCTTATTTAAGATTAGTCAACACTTTTTCAATCTCTGCAAAAACAAGGTCGATATCTTGGTCCCCATCGATGTCATGAACAAGACCTTTAGCACGATAATGGTCGATAATTGGCTGCCCTTGAGCAATATTAACTTCGAGACGACGCGCAACAGATTCTGGTTTGTCATCTTCGCGTTGGTAAAAATCGTCTTCATTGTATGTTTCTGCCGGTGGGTTGAAGACTTTATGGAAGGTTTCACCTGTGACTTTATGAATAATTCGACCGCTCAACCGTTCTTGTAATTTAGCAGGGTCAATGTCGATATTAATAACACCGTCTAGTGTAATCCCTAAATCAGCTAGATTTTGATCCAAAGCATGGGCTTGGTCTATCGTTCTTGGATAACCATCCAAAAGGAAACCTTTGGTCTGGATGTCCTCTTGAGTCAAGCGCTCTTTAACAATGCCATTTGTGACATCGTCAGGCACTAGATTCCCAGCATCCATAAAGGATTTAGCCAAAAGGCCTAGTTCGGTTTTATTAGCAATAGCTGCGCGGAACATATCCCCTGTTGAGATGTGTGCAATATTGAACTGTTCAACAATTTTAGCTGCTTGAGTTCCTTTACCTGCACCTGGTAAACCCATAATTAAAAGATTCATAATGACTCCTTATTTTGTTTTTCAATAAATCTGCCATTTGTGACAAACTTATTAAAAAACAAAATAGAAGAGGATGAGGTTTTTCTCCCCATACTCTTATTCTATTTCATTTAGTCATTCATAAAGCCAGTGTACTTACGTTTCAACAAGTACCCTTCTAATTGTTTGATGCCTTCGACTGCTGTCGAGATGATGATTAAGAGACTTGTACCACCAAGAGCAACGGCATTAGAAAGACCAAAGGCATTTTGTGCTAAAATTGGGATGATAGCAACAAAGCCTAGGAATAAAGCACCCACTAAGGATAAATGTTTCAACAATTTAGAAAGATAAGCTTCTGTCTCACGTCCGGGACGAACGCCATGGATGTAAGCAGCACTTTTCTGTAGATTTTCAGCAGTCCGTTCAGGATTGACCTGAACAAATGTATAAAAGAAAGTAAAAACTATAATTAAGAAAAGATATACCAACATTCCTGCTGGCTTTGTTGTGACAAACAAATCTCCCAACTTAGATAACCAGGTTATATTCTCATTTCTAGCACTAAAGAATTGGATCAATGCGCTAGGTACTGCAGTAATTGAGCTTGCAAAGATAACTGGAATAACTCCCGCAGGATTTACCTTTAATGGTAAATAAGAACTTGACGGAGCCCCTTGAGCTAACTTGGTGTATTGAATTGGAATTTTATACTCTGCTTGTTGCACAAATGTTGTAAACATGACGATAGCAAATACGGCTAGAACAAACATAACCACAAAGATAATGGATGATGTCAATCGATCGCTAGAAATGTTGACAAATTTATCCTCATAAATGGAGTACATCATGTTTGGTAGGGAAGAGACAATCCCTGCAAAGATAATCATGGAAACACCATTTCCATAACCCTTATCAGAAATTTGTTCCCCCAGCCAAACCACAATCATGCTACCAGCAGTCATAATTGTACCAATAATAAGATAGGTCTGCCATGTTGGGTTTGGAACCAATTGAGCACTGGCCAAAGACTCAAGACCACCTGTTACAACAATAGATTGTACAAAAGCTAGGAAGAGTGAAATCCAACGAGTCGCTTGGTTCAGTTTGCGTCGCCCAACTTCACCCTGCTTGCCCCATTCCACAAATTTTGGATAGAGATCCATTTGCAAGAGCTGGACAACGATCGAAGCTGTAATATAAGGACTGACACCTAAGGCAAAAACTGAGAAGTTTTGCATGGCGTTCCCTGATACCAAACTCAACATATTCAAGAAAGAGAGTTCACTGAGGGCACCAAGTGCAGCAGCATTTACTCCTGGCACTGTAATATGTGTCCCTACTCGAAAAACCAAAATAATAAAAATAGTAAATAAAATTTTGGATCGCACTTGCTTGACTTTTAGTGCTTCTATTAAAAGTTTAAAAAACATATCGGGCCACCCCTTTAGATGATCTCGATTGAGCCACCCTTAGCTGTGATTGCTTCTTCAGCAGTTTTTGAAAACTTAGCTGCTTTAACAGTCAATTTTTTAGTTAATTCGCCATTGCCAAGAATTTTAATGCCTGATTTTTCAGCACGAACAATACCAGCTTCTTTAAGAATAACTGGCGTTACTTCAGCGCCGTCTTCAAAAGCATTCAGTTGATCAAGGTTAACAATAGCGTACTCTTTTGCATTGATGTTAGTGAAACCACGTTTTGGCAAACGACGGAAGAGTGGTGTTTGTCCACCTTCAAAGCCAAGACGTACACCGCCACCGCTACGAGCTTTTTGACCTTTTTGACCACGTCCAGAAGTCTTACCGTTACCAGATGATGTTCCGCGACCAACACGGTTACGAACTTTACGTGAACCTTCTGTTGGTTTTAATTCATGAAGTTTCATTATTTTCTCCTATTTTTTGTAAAATGCTAGCGCCTTAGCATTAGTTAAGGTTAAGCTAATGCTAAAACTCGCCTATACGATAATGGTATTTAAGTCGCGTGGTTGCCCAAGCGACTTAAATCATCAGTTTAATTATTTAACTTCTTCTACTGTTACCAAGTGAGAAATGGTGTTAACCATACCCAAGATCGCTGGGTTGTCTTCTTTGATAACTGAAGAGTTCAATTTACCAAGTCCAAGTGCAACAACAGTTTTACGTTGGTTCGGTTTGCGTCCGATTGGAGACTTAGTCAAAGTAATTTTAATTTGAGCCATGTTAATCTCCTTTCTTAAGCTAAATCAGAAACTGAGATGCCACGAAGTGCAGCAACGTCTTCTGCACGTTTGAGCTGTTTCAAACCTTCGACGGTTGCACGAACAATGTTGATTGGTGTGTTTGAGCCAAGTGATTTAGATGTGATATCTGCAACACCTGCTAACTCGACTACGGCACGAACCGCACCACCAGCAGCTACCCCAGAACCTTCTGCAGCTGGTTTCAACAAGACACGAGCGCCTCCGAATTCAGAGTAAACTTCGTGTGGAATTGTTGTACCAACCATAGGTACTTCAATCATATTCTTTTTAGCAGCTTCTACTGCTTTACGGATTGCTTCTGGAACTTCTTGCGCTTTACCAGTACCGAATCCAACGCGACCATTACGGTCACCAACTACGACAAGGGCTGCAAAGCGAAGACGACGTCCACCTTTAACAACTTTTGTAACACGGTTGATACCAACCAAGCGTTCTTCAAGTTCAACTGCATTGTTGTCTTTAAATGCCATTTTTTAGTGTCCTCCCTATTAGAATTTCAATCCGTTTTCACGGGCTGCATCAGCCAAAGCTTTCACACGTCCGTGATAGAGATATCCACCGCGGTCAAAGACAACTTCAGTAATACCTTTAGCAACTGCACGTTCTGCAACGAGTTTGCCGACGACTTCGGCTTGTTCTGTTTTAGTTCCTTTTGAAACGGCTTTATCAAGAGTTGAAGCGCTAGCGAGTGTGACACCCGCTACGTCATCAATCACTTGAGCGTAGATGCCTGTATTAGAACGGAAAATGTTCAAACGTGGGCGTTCAGCTGTTCCAGAGATTTTACCGCGAACGCGACGGTGGCGTTTTTGGCGGATTTTATTTTTATCTGGTTTAGAAATCACTATATTTCTCCTCTTAATATTTGTAGTCTTTAGAAGTTTTAAGCTGTTAGAAGAAAATTCTCTAACAAGAACTTAATGTTACTTACCAGTTTTACCTTCTTTAAGACGAACGTACTCACCAACGTAACGAATACCTTTACCTTTATATGGCTCTGGTGAACGTAAACTACGGATGAAAGCAGCAGTTTGACCAACAACTTCTTTGTTAATCCCACTAACGTGAATTGTTGTTGGGTTTGGCAACTCAAAAGTGATACCTTCTGGTGCTTCTACTTCGTCCGGATGAGATTTACCAACTGCAAGCACTAATTTATTCCCTTGCAATTGCGCACGGTAACCGACACCTCTCATTTCAAGCTCTTTTTTGTAGCCTTCAGAAACACCAACAACCATGTTATTGAGAAGGGCACGAGTTGTACCGTGGATAGTTTTCATTTCTTTTGAATCGTTTGGACGGTGAAGCGTAACTTCAGTTCCGTCAACACGAATTTCAATATCTGTAGAGAGTGCACGTGACAACTCTCCTTTAGGTCCTTTTACAGTAACTACGCCGTCAGCTTGAGTAAGCTCAACGCCAGCAGGCAAAGTAATTACTTTATTACCAATACGTGACATATTTTATAATTCTCCTGTTAAATTGTCAGGCCATTCGACCAGTTTTCACGGGGCGATACAATTCAAATTATCTAATTTGAACACGAGCTACGGCCTATGTGAAAAAGATAATTCTTCCTAGAATGCAAGCATTCTTAGTTAGAATTCCTATTTTCACTTTGTCCGCTACGCTCTTTGTATCATGGTTTTACCAAACGTATGCTAACACCTCACCACCAACGTTCTTTTGACGAGCTTCTTTGTCTGTCAAAAGACCTTCTGATGTCGAGATGATGGCAATACCAAGTCCGTTAAGAACTTTAGGAATATCGTCGCGTTTTGAGTAAACACGAAGACCTGGTTTTGAGATACGTTTCAAGTTTGTGATAACTTTTTCACCGTTAGTTCCGTACTTCAAGAAGACACGGATGATGCCCTGTTTGTCATCTTCGATGATTTCAACGTTTTTCACAAAACCTTCGCGTTTAAGGATTTCAGCGATTCCTTTTTTGATGTTTGACGCAGGTACTTCAAGCACTTCGTGTTTTGCTTGGTTAGCATTACGAATACGTGTTAAAAAATCTGCAATTGGGTCAGTCATAACCATTTTTTATTTCTCCTCTTACTAGTAGTTTGAAAATTTCACTTGCTAGTTAATGAGCTCTTACGAGCAGTAATGATACTGATGTATCTTTCGTTAATGATGAGCACGGACTAAAATCCTAGTGAAAATGAGACACAACCGTTATAACTTTAGCTATATTACGGGTGTGGCTACCTTTAGGTATAGATTCTCCTAGACGCAAGTCGTCTGTGTCAAATCTCCTATTTTCACTGTAAGCTTTTTACGCACTCGTATCATGTTTTTACCAAGAAGCTTTGGTAACGCCTGGGATTTGACCTTTGTATGCCAATTCACGGAAGCAAACACGGCAAAGTTTAAACTTGCGGTATACTGAATGTGGACGTCCACATTTTTCACAGCGAGTGTAAGCTTGTGTCGAGAACTTCGCAGGGCGTTTGTTCTTAGCGATCATTGATTTCTTAGCCATTTTTTACCTCCCTATTATTTTGCAAAAGGCATCCCTAAACCTGTAAGCAATGCACGTGATTCTTCATCAGTGTTAGCCGTTGTAACGATAACAATATCCATACCACGTGTTTTATCAACATCATCGAAGTTGATTTCTGGGAAGATCAATTGTTCTTTAACACCAAGTGTGTAGTTTCCGCGTCCATCAAATGATTTTGTTGGAACACCATGAAAGTCACGGACACGTGGAAGAGAAACTGATACCAATTTATCCAAGAACTCGTACATGCGTTCGCCACGAAGGGTAACTTTTGCTCCGATAGCAACACCCTCACGAAGACGGAAGCCGGCGATTGATTTCTTAGCTTTTGTAATCAATGGTTTTTGACCTGAGATCAACGCTAATTCTTCAGCAGCCTTTTCAAGGTTTTTCGCGTTTGATACAGCATCGCCAACACCCATGTTGATAACAATTTTATCAACTTTAGGCACTGCCATAACTGAGCTATAATTAAATTGTTCAACTAATGAAGGAACAACTTCTTTAAGATACTTTTCTTTTAAACGATTAGCCATTATACTTCTCCTTTCCTTCGTGATTAGTCAAGCAATTCGCCTGATTTTTTGTTGTAGCGCACTTTTTTACCGTCTACAAATTTGTAGCCTACACGTCCAGCAACACCATTTTTGTCCAAAACCTGTACGTTAGATACATGGATCGGTGCTTCTTTTTCAACGATAGCTCCTTGAGGGAACTCGTTGTTTGGTTTTTGGTGTTTTTTAACGATAGCTACGCCTTCAACGATAACTTTGTTTACTTTTGGTAATGCCACAAGAACTGTAGCTTCAGTTCCCTTGTCCTTACCTGCAATCACGCGAACTTTGTCGCCTTTTTTTACAAACATGGTTTTCTCCTATGTATTTCTTACGCCCTTAATGGGCACCCTAGGCTAGCCTAGGGGACTGAGTTTGTTTAAGATTAAAGTACTTCTGGTGCCAAAGACACAATTCTCATGTAGCCACCTTCACGGAGCTCACGTGCAACTGGGCCAAAAATACGAGTTCCGCGAGGCGTTTTGTCATCACGGATAATAACAGCAGCATTGTCGTCAAATTTGATGTATGAACCATCTGGACGACGAGCACCTGTCTTGGTACGAACGATAACAGCCTTTACAACGTCACCTTTTTTAACCGCACCACCAGGAGTTGCTTGTTTTACGGATGCGACGATGACATCACCGATGTTGGCGAATTTACGTCCTGAACCACCCAAAACTTTGATGGTCAAGATTTCGCGAGCACCGCTGTTGTCAGCGACTTTCAAACGGGTTTCTGTTTGAATCATTTAAGTTTTCTCCTTTCTGGTTAATTAGATGATAACTGCTTCTTCCACGACTTCTACCAAACGGAAGCGTTTTGTAGCTGAGAGTGGACGAGTTTCCATGATACGAACGATATCGCCTTCTTTGGCAACGTTGTTTTCATCATGTGCTTTGTATTTTTTAGAGTAGTTAATACGTTTACCATAGACTGGGTGGTTACGTTTCGTTTCAACTACAACAGTGATTGTTTTGTCCATTTTATCAGACACAACACGTCCTACAAGGACTTTACGTTTATTGCGTTCCATTGAAAATTCTCCTTCCCTAGTCTATTACTTAATTTCAGATTGCACGGTTTTAACACGAGCAATTTGCTTTTTAACTTCGTTGAGGCGAGCAGTTTGCTCAAGTTGACCTGCAGCAGCTTGAAAACGCAACTCAAACAATTCTTTTTTGAGTTCTGTTTCTTTTTTAGCAAGTTCTTCTTGAGAAAGGCCACGAAGTTCTTTTACAAAATCTTTAATTTCTTGAAGTTTCATGTCTTCTCCTTATTCTGCTTCGCGTTTAACGAATTTACATTTAACTGGCAACTTGTGGCTTGCAAGACGCAAAGCTTCGCGTGCTACTTCTTCAGATACGCCAGCAACTTCGAACATGACTTTGCCACGTTTTACTGGAGCTACCCAACCTTCAGGAGCACCTTTACCAGAACCCATACGAACCCCGATAGCTTTAGCTGTATATGATTTGTGAGGGAAAATCTTAATCCAGACTTTACCACCACGTTTCATGTAACGCGTCATTGCGATACGAGCAGCTTCGATTTGGCGGTTTGTAATCCATGAGCTAGTTGCAGCTTGGAGACCGTATTCACCGAAGTCAACTTGTTTACCACCTTTAGCCTCGCCGCGCATTTTTCCACGGAATTCACGACGGTGTTTTACACGTTTAGGTACTAACATCTGTTATTTACCTCCTTGGTTTTTACGAGCCGGCAAGACTTCACCACGGTAGATCCAGACTTTAACACCAAGTTTACCGTAAGTTGTGTCTGCTTCTTCCCAAGCGTAATCAATATCTGCACGAAGCGTATGAAGTGGAACAGTTCCTTCAGAGTAGCCTTCTGAACGGGCGATATCAGCACCATTCAAACGACCAGATACTTGAGTTTTGATCCCCTTAGCACCCGCACGCATTGTACGTTGGATAGCTTGTTTTTGAGCACGACGGAAAGCCACACGTTGCTCCAATTGACGAGCAATGCCTTCACCAACAAGGTGTGCATCAAGATCAGGATGTTTGATTTCGATGATGTTGATGTGAACTTGCTTACCAGTCAATTTGTTTAATTGCGCACGAAGTGCATCAACGTTTGCACCTGACTTACCGATAACCATCCCTGGTTTAGCAGTGTGAAGTGAAACGATAACTTTGTTAACAGCGCGTTCGATTTCAATAGTTGAAACAGAAGCGTCAGCTAATTCTTTTTGAATAAAGTTACGGATTGCAAGATCCTCATGGAGGTAATCCGCGTATTCTTTTTCAGCGTACCATTTGGCATCCCAGTCACGGATAATACCGACACGCATACCGATTGGATGTACTTTTTGACCCACGTTTTTACCTCCTAGTTTACTTCAGATACAACCACAGTGATGTGAGATGTACGTTTATTGATTGGCGAAGCTGAACCTTTCGCACGTGGACGGAAACGTTTCATTGTTGGTCCTTCGTTTGCAAAAGCTTCGCTAACCACCAAGTTAGCTTTTTCCAATCCAAAGTTGTTTTCAGCATTTGCGATAGCTGAGTTCAAGACTGACAAGATAATGCCAGCAGCTTTGTTTGGAGTGAATGTCAAGATGGCAATTGCGTCTGCAACGTTTTTGCCACGGATTGTGTCAAGTACAAGACGTGTTTTACGAGGTGAAACACGCACTGTACGAGCCATTGCTTTAGCTGAAGTAATTTCTGCCATTGTGTTCTCCTTCTATTATTTACGTCTTGTTTTCTTGTCGTCTGCAGCATGACCTTTGTAAGTACGTGTTGGCGCAAATTCACCAAGTTTGTGACCTACCATGTCTTCCTGAATATAGACAGGAACATGTTTGCGACCATCGTAAACTGCGATTGTATAACCGATAAAGCTTGGGAAAATCGTTGAACGACGTGACCAAGTTTTGATTACTTTTTTCTTTTCGTCATTTGCTTGAGCTTCAACTTTTTTCATCAAATGCTCATCGACGAAAGGTCCTTTTTTAAGACTACGTCCCATTATGTAGTTTTCTCCTTTAACTAATGTACCACAGCGGCCCACCCTGCTAAGCGGGGTCACCGAGCTGGCGGATAGATTGTAATGTTAGCTAGCTAACCAAAGATTATTTTTGGTTACGACGACGAACGATAAGTTTGTCTGATTTAGCTTTCTTATTACGTGTTTTAAGACCAAGTGCTGGTTTGCCCCATGGTGTAGATGGTGCTTTACGACCAACTGGTGCTTTACCTTCACCACCACCGTGCGGGTGATCGTTAGGGTTCATAACAGAACCGCGAACGGTTGGACGAATACCCTTCCAACGGCTACGACCTGCTTTACCAAGGTTAACAAGTCCGTGTTGTTCGTTACCTACTGTACCGATAGTTGCACGGCAAGTTCCCAAAATCATACGCACTTCGCCAGATTGCAAACGTACAAGGACGTATTTGCCTTCTTGACCCAAGACTTGAGCAGAAGCTCCAGCTGCACGTACTAATTCCGCACCGCGGCCTGGTTTCAACTCAATGTTGTGTACCACTGTACCAACAGGAATGTTAGCAAGTGGAAGAGCGTTACCGACTTTGATATCTGCTTCTGGACCAGAAACGATGCGTTGACCTACTTCCAGACCTTTTGGTGCAATGATGTAAGCTTTTACACCGTCTGTGTAATGAACAAGAGCGATGTTTGCAGTACGGTTTGGATCGTATTCGATTGTTTTAACGATAGCTTCAACGTTATCTTTGTTACGTTTGAAGTCGATGATACGATAGTGACGTTTGTGTCCACCACCGTGGTGACGAACTGTGATACGACCGTTGTTGTTACGACCTGCTGTTTTCTTTAAAGAAACAAGCAAGCTTTTCTCTGGTGTATTTGTTGTGATTTCAGCAAAATCCAAAGAAGTCATGTTACGACGGCCATTTGTCGTTGGTTTATAAACTTTAATACCCACGTGAATTCCTCCTCAGATTATTCAGCTTCAGCTGCGAACAACTCAATAGCTTTTGAGTCTTCTGTCAAAGTGATGATTGCTTTCTTAACTTTGTTAGTGTAACCAACATAACGACCAACGCGTTTTTGTTTTGGTTTAACTGTAACAGTGTTGACGTTAGCGACTTTCACACCTTCAAACGCAGCTTCAACAGCTTGCTTGATCAAAAGCTTGTGTGCACGTGTGTCAACTTCGAACACATATTTGCCAGCTTCCAGCTCAGTCATAGACTTTTCTGTGATGATAGGCTTTTTAATTACGTCGTACAAATTCATTATGCAAGAACCTCCTCAATAGTAGAGATAGCTGCTTTTGTTACAAGAAGTTTGTCCGCGCCAGTAATGTCAAGAACACTTGCAGTTGATGCAGTAGCCACTTTAACATTTGGCAGGTTACGAGCTGACAATGCAGCAAATTCATTTCCTTCTTCAAGGATAACTAAAACTTTTGTATCAAGGCTAAGCGCTGCAAGTACTTTTGCAAACTCAGCAGTTTTTGGAGCTGCAAATGAAAGAGATTCAACAGCTACAAATTTGTTTTCAGCAACTTTTTCTGAATAAACTGATTTCAATGCTAAGCGACGAACTTTTTGCGGAAGTTTGTAGCCGTATGAACGTGGAGTTGGTCCGAAGACAACGCCACCACCACGCCATTGTGGAGAGCGGATAGACCCTTGACGGGCACGGCCAGTTCCTTTTTGGCGCCACGGTTTACGACCACCACCACGAACTGCTGAGCGGTTCTTAACAGCGTGTGTCCCTTGACGAAGGCTAGCGCGTTGGCTAATGATCACATCGAAAACAACTGACTCGTTTGGTTCGATACCAAAAATCGCATCGTTCAATGTTACTTCGCCAGCTTCTTTACCAGTTTGGTCAAACATTTTTACTTTTGCCATGATGACTGAATTCCCCTTTCCTTATTATTTAGCAGCTTTGACTGCTGATTTGATGATGATAAGAGATTTCTTAGCACCTGGTACGTTTCCTTTGATAAGAATAACGTTCTTTTCTGGAACAACTTGAACAATTTCAAGGTTTTGAATCGTTACACGGTTACCACCCATGCGACCTGCAAGTTTTTTACCTTTAAAGACGCGGTTAGGCGCAACAGGACCCATAGAACCTGGACGACGGTGGTAACGAGAACCGTGAGCCATCGGACCACGGGATTGACCATGGCGTTTGATAACCCCTTGGAAACCTTTACCTTTAGTTGTACCTGTGACGTCAACAACATCACCAGCTTCGAATGTATCTACAGTGATTTCTGCACCAACTTCTAAGCCTTCAATGTTTTTGAATTCACGAATGAAGCGCTTAGGAGCCGTATTTGCTTTAGCAGCGTGGCCTTTGGCAGGTTTGTTGCTCAATACGTCACGTTTGTCATCAAAACCAACTTGAACAGCAGCGTAGCCATCTGTTTCAACGGTTTTCACTTGAAGCACTACGTTAGGAGTTGCTTCGATGACAGTTACAGGGATGAATTCGCCTGATTCAGTGAAGACTTGAGTCATTCCCACTTTTTTCCCTAAGATTCCTTTTGTCATGAGAAAATATTTCCTTTTCTTTTTTTACTTAAAAAGTTTTTAACGAGCGTTTTTTATGCTCAAAGTAAGATACTAAAGGCGTTAAACTCAAAGGAAAAACAGGAAATCTGACGAAGAAACGTTTGTTTCTAGGAAGATTTATCTTTTTCACACAGAGTTTAGCCTGTGTTCAATTGTATTTGAACACATCCCTAGCTTATTTTTTCAAACAATTAAAGTTTGATTTCGACGTTAACACCACTTGGCAAATCAAGTTTCATCAAGGCATCAACTGTTTTTTGAGTTGGCTCAATGATATCGATCAAGCGTTTGTGTGTACGCATTTCAAATTGTTCGCGAGAGTCTTTGTATTTGTGAGTCGCACGAATAATAGTATAGAGACTACGCTCAGTTGGAAGCGGTACAGGACCAGCAATTTGAGCTCCAGTACGAGAAGCAGTTTCTACGATTTTTGCAGCAGCTGTATCAAGCGTACGGTGTTCGTATGCTTTCAAGCGAATGCGGATTTTTTTGTTTGCCATCTTGTTCTCCTTTTTTCGTCTATTTAAGATAATAGGCTAGCTCTTCGAGAAAACCAACACGGATTGCGTGGCAATGCAACCAGGCGTGTCGCAACCTCTCGCGTCAAAGCTAAAGCTGTAATTTTTACAGCACCATAGTATGATACCAAATCTCTGAAGAGAATGCAAGCTATTTGGTGTTTTTTTCTAATTTTTTCCTGTCTCGCTTGTCACCTGTTTGATAAACATCTCAAAATCAGACTAATTATGACTAATTATATAGTAGAAAACTAAAAAACCTCCACATTTGTGAAGGTCGTCAGACTTATCTCGCCTGTTTGCCAATAGTAAAGAGAGCCAGAGTCCCTGGTCCAACATGAGCAGCAATAATCGGTCCCAGCGGAAAAAGGAGGACTTCTTTAATACGTGAATCTTCTAAAAGACGATTTTTGATAGTTTCAGCTGCACCTAATTCATCCGCATAAGCAACAACGACAGTCGATTCAGACAAATCTTCAAGAGCCAAGCCAATGAACTCTGTCATAGCTTTTTTCTTGCCACGGACCTTCGCTGCCGTCCCCAACTTCCCATCAGTCTCAATAGAGATAATCGGTTTGATGTTGACTAAGCCACCAATCATTGCTGAAGCCTTTGAAATTCGGCCACCACGCATGAGATGGTTGAGGTCGTCAACCAGAAAGTAGGTTTTTAGACGTGCTGCTAAGTCTTGAATCTCGGCCTGTGTTTCTTCAAGCGAGTGCCCTGCATCGCGCAATCTAGCAGCCTGCATGACCAAATAACCCTCTCCAGCAGAGGCTGCCAAGGTATCGATAATCGTTATGGCTGCTTCTGGAAATTCCTCTAAAACGAGGTCACGAGCCATAATAGCCGACTGGTAGGTCCCTGAAAGAACGGATGAGAAAGCTACATAGAGAACCGCTTCACCTGCTTGAGCTTTCTCTTTGAAATAGGCTTCAAATTGGCCAACATTGATCTGACTGGTGGTTGGCTGACTGCCTGCTGCCATTTTTTCTAACAGAACGGGACTGGTTAAGCGGTCGTGACCAACTGTTTCATAATGGACCCCATCTAATTGGATGGTTAATCCAAGGACATCGACTTGATTAGTTTCTAACCATTCTGGTGAAAGGTCAGCGGTTGAATCGGTTAAAATATGAAATGTCATAAAAACTCCTTAGTTACGATTGCGATAAACTTCATACATGAGAACTGCTGCTGCCACGCTGGCATTGAGACTTTGGACATGGCCACTCATGGGAATGGTAATCATCTCATCCACCTGCTTTTTAATATTGGCTGAAATCCCCTTGCCTTCATTGCCGATGACTAAAGCAACCTTGCCCGCTGTGTTCCACTTGGTGGACGGTGTGCCATCCATATCGGTCCCAAAAATCCAAAAACCGACTTCCTTGAGCTTGTCAAGGGTCTGGGACAGATTGGTTACCCGAGCAATCGGCATGTGTTCGACGGCACCGGTCGAGGTCTTCGCCACCACCGGTGTCACACCGACAGCCCGATGTTTGGGAATAATGACGCCTGACACATTGGTCGCATCTGCCGTCCGCAAGATAGAGCCAAAATTATGGGGGTCATTCAGACCATCTAGAATCAGAACCAAAGGGTTCTCCTCAGTCGCAACCTTTGCTAGAATGGTGTCCAACTCTGCATAGGCATACTCAGCTACACGCAAGACAAAGCCCTGATGAACAGCGCCCTCTGTCATTTCTGACAGGGTCTTTTTAGGGGTCCAGGAAATGGATACCTTCTTCTCTGCCGCCAAGGCCTTGACCTTGTCGACATTTTTACCCCGCAGATCATCTTGAATGTAGAGCTTATTGCCCGTATTGGCCTGCAAACTCTCTACAACGGCATGCACGCCGTAAACAATATCTGTTTTATCCATAATGCCATTATACCACGAAAAGAGGCTGGGATAAAAGTCCTAGCCTCCTAATAATTTATTATCAGTTAAACAAGACGCAGTGGTTGAGTGGCCTGTAATTCGCTGATTTCATCAGCTTTTACAGCCCTACTCAACTGTGCGGGGGTGGGACGACAAAATCGAACCTATTCGGTTACCGATTTTTGTCCCACTCCCTTTATTTTTTATTTGAGATAATGGCTGATCGCCTCCACCATAAAATCGGTCAAATGAGGGTCTCCATATTTTATAAAATAAGACTTAAACCGCGGATCACAAGTGTAGGATTTTGCAATGGAGCGCAGGACATCATCTGAAAAATCACTGACTGTCAGCAAAGCAGTCTTCCAATTCTCCACAGCCTCAGCTACTTCCTTTGCAGTAAGGGGCAAATGGCTAACAGTCAAAAAATCTTGAAAGACTTTATCAAATCGGTCTTCAATAGTTTGATTGTGTGTCGTTTTTTGAGACGAATCAAGCTGTGCTTGTCGCTGTTTATAGGTCTGGTAGGCTGAGGTGGCTCCATAACGACATTCTGCTTCTGCCTGATATTGATCAACTAGTGGTGTCTCAAACATTTCCAAGTCAAGCAAGGGTGTTCCTGCTAAAAAATCCTTGAGTTGTTTTTGTCTTTCTTGGAGTTCAAGAATTTTTTGAGTCAGACCTAGCTGTCGCTCCTCTAAAAAAGGACGCAAGTCTGTATCAGACAGTTTGAGCAAGGGCTGGATGTCTTTAATAGAAAAGCCCAGCGCTTTAAGAAAAAGGATGCGCTGCAAGTCGATTAAATCCTGTTGACTATAAATACGGTAGCCATTGCTTAATTTTCGGGCTGGTAGGAGACCTGTCTGATCGTAATAGTGGAGCGTTCGTTTGGTCAAACCGGTGATCATCATGATTTCTTTTAATGTGTAATCTCTGTCCAAAATCCCTCTACCTCCGCTAAGATTTCTGAAGCCGGCAAAAGCGTCGCTGCTTCTACTGATTGACCTGTCTTTTCTAAGTAGTATTTTACCAGATAATAACCACAAGCGTAACCTGCACAATAAGGCATTCCAACTCCTTCTTGTCCCATCATGGCAGCTATTTCGTCACCGTAAAGATAGGCAGTAACCTTCTGCAGGCCAGTCACTTCAAGATTTTCATACAAAAAAAGTTTTATCAATTGATTGAGCGTCTCTAAGTCTGTCTTATCCACCCAGGGGCCTAGCTTTTCTTTACCATACATCTGCACCGCAAAATTCTCTGCCAGCCCTTCTGCCACAAGCATTTCTTTTAAGGAACCACCATCCCAGTCGATAAATTGATAACGGACATTGTGATTAACTTCGTGGGCCAGAGCAGATTCTACACGACTTAGGGTATTGGGGTTAGGAACCAAAGATAAGAAAATATACCCTGGTATTCCACCGTCTCCACTGTAGCCATCATTAATTTGTAGCATAGGAGCAGTTGGATTGGCCAGTAAGGTGGTGAATATATAGTCTTGAATTGGCAAATGGAACGAATGGAATCTTGCCAGACTATCTCGAATAGCTTTCTCACATTTTCTCCAAAAGTCGTCATCTAAACGGTCCATAAAGACCTGATCCTGTCTTGTCACCATTTCAGGCATGAGGTGCATCCAGCTCAGTAGCATCATGACATCAAAGCCGCCACTCTGTTTAGCCTTATAAGGAATTCCCTGCTTGTAGAACTTGGGCTTAAAAGGCGCCAGTAACTGTTCCTTAAAATAAGCTGTCCTCTCTTCTAAGGGCATCTTTAGCAAATCACGGTAAATGTTATCTGAACGAATTATACGAATAAACATTATATTTTCCTCCTATACCTAACAGTATAAAGGATGACGTAAGGTGATGGTCAAGTAAAAAAACAGTTTCCCTTTGAAAACTGTTTTCAACTAGTCTCCACCCGCTCAATGCACCAGGCGATCAGATCTTCCAGACGGTCATGGCGCTCCAACATGTGGAGGTAGCCAAGGACCGCTTCAAAACCAGTGGACATCTTGTAGGTGACGATGTCGGTGTTTTTGGCCTTGGTGTGGGTGCTGGCATTGCGACCGCGTTTGTAGATGGTTTCTTCTTCCTCGGTCAGCAGGTTTTCATCCAACATTTGGCTAACTAACATAGCCTGAGCCTTGGCCGAGACGTAGCGGGTTGCCTTGTGATGCAGCTGACTAGGCTTGGTTTGTCCCTGAAAGATGAGGTGACGGCGGACATACATGGAGTAGACCGCATCGCCTTCAAAGGCCAGAGCTACGCCATTAATCAGTTTGACATCGACTCTAGTCACGCAACCACCTCACGCCATCTTTGGTGTCCAAGAGCTTAATGCCTTGCTCTGCCAGTTCATCGCGGATCCGGTCTGCTGTCGCAAAGTCGCGATTCGCACGAGCTTCCTGACGCTGGGCGATCAAGGCCTCAATGTCTTCATCTAGAACCTCCGTCTTAAAGGCAATGCCGAAAACGTCCAACATGCGGGCAAATTCCGATTTGACCGTTTCAGTGTAGTTGCCTGAATTGATCCACTTAGCCAAGTCAAAGAGTACCGTCACACCGTTTGCAGCGTTGAAGTCATCGTCCATAGCTTCTTGGAAACGTCGGATAAATTGGGCCAACTCTGCCTCATCTGCTTGCTCGGTCAAGGGTTGTGAGTAAGTGTTTTTCAGGTACTTGATATTGGTCTCAGCATCGTGGATGGCCTTCTCGGTATAGTTGACCGGACGGCGGTAGTGTTGGGTCGCTAGGAAGAAGCGCAAGACCTGACCATCAACCGTTTCCAGCATGTCATGGGCTGTGACAAAGTTGCCCAGTGACTTGGACATCTTTTCGTTATCAATGTTGAGCATGGCATTGTGCATCCAGTAGTTGGCAAAGGTCTGACCGGTCTTGGCTTCTGACTGGGCAATCTCATTGGTGTGGTGGGGGAACTCTAAATCGGCCCCGCCACCGTGAATGTCAATGGTGTCACCAAGCAACTCCGTCGCCATGACAGAACACTCAATATGCCAACCTGGGCGCCCGTCTCCCCATGGACTGGCCCAAGATACCTCGCCCGGTTTGGCCGACTTCCAAAGGGCAAAGTCGACCGGATTTTCCTTGAGGGCTGACTCGGCATCCACACGACCACTGGCTCCCAATTCCAAATCTTCTAGGGTCTTATTAGCGAGCTTGGCATAGTCCTTGGCCTTTTCCACGCGGAAATAGACGTCGCCACCGCTTTCGTAGGCATAGCCTTTGGCCATCAAAGCCGCTACAAAAGCGATAATCTCATCCATGAAGTCGATGACCCGTGGGTGGACCGTTGCAGGCTTAACGCCAAGCTTGGTCACGTCCTCACGAAAGGCAGCGATAAACTTGTCCGCAAAGGCCTTGGTGTCCATCTGGGCCTCCGCAGCGCCCTTGATAATCTTATCGTCCACGTCGGTGAAATTGGAAATGTAGGTAACCTCGTAACCCCGGTACTCAAAGTAACGGCGAATGGTGTCAAAAGACACAACACTTCGGGCGTTGCCGATATGAATGTAGTTGTAAACCGTCGGTCCGCAGACATACATCTTGACTTTGCCCTCTTCCAGAGGAACAAATTCACGTAAACTGCGGCTCATGGTATCGTAAATGCTAATCACAGGCTTTTTCCTTTCAAAAAGAGGCTTACTTTCGGGTAATGTGGTAGAGGTAGAAAAAAACAAGCAAGGCAAAGACAAGAATGGCCAGAGCTGCTAATGGATTCCCAGCGTGAAACTGAGCAGAGCTCGACAGCAAGCTTCCCACAAGATAGATCGCAAAAAGCTTGTTTTTCTTAAAAAAGGCTTTCATTTAAAGCTCCTTAGCAATGGCCAAAGCAATCTCAAAGAAGGTCAGTACATCTGCTGTCCGTTCTTCTTGGCGTTTGTCCCACTGGTTGGTCGTGTGGTCCACATAGTCTGACGTGTAGAAGAATTGGTAGACCTTGGCTGAGCGAAACTGGGCCCAGGCCATGATGGCAGACGCTTCCATATCGACTACGGTTGCCCCAGCCGCCAAGCGCCGTTTGACCTTGTCGGCCGTCTCTCGGTAAAAGGCATCGGTCGTCCAAGCCTTGGCACGGACGTGTTCAATCCCGTGTTTATCAAGGGCTTTTTCCATGGTTAAAAGCAGGGCTTCCTCATAAAAAATCTCATCGCTAGCTGGCGCATAGTGATAGCTGGTCCCCTCGTCCCGTAGGGCTGACGCTGGTAGAATTATCTTATCAGCTCCGATGGACTTGTCCAGAACCCCACAAGAGCCTACAACAATGAAATTCTCAAAACCAAAAGCCTTGAGTTCTTCCAGTTGTCCTACTGCCATAGCTGCGCCAACCACTGCCATCATGACCGCCACCTTGAGCCCATCTTTTTCATAGAGATAGACCGGATTGTGGCCATTAATGCTGTTCACAAATCCAATCTGCTTGACGCCTGGCATCTGGCTCACGCGCTGCATAATTTCCCCATTGAAAGAGTAAATCAAGGTCGGACAGACCTCGTCCATATGGTGACTGGCCCCCAGATTACTAGGCTCAATGACTGCAGGACTATTTTCAAATTCTTCTAGTAGCATTCAGTCTCCTTGGGGATAGTCTAGATAGATGATTTGCGTCTGTTCGGAAAAGCCGATTTTTTCATAAAGGCGCCTTGCGCCAACATTTTCATCTTCCACAGCAATCTGAAAGGCCTTATCATTTTGCTCTATCAGGGTATTGACAATCGATTGGACCAAATAGGTTCCGTAGCCTTGACCTTGATGACTAGGCAAAACAGCTAAGCCGTAGAGGTAATTGTAGTCTGAACTCACATCAACAGTACAAGAAGCGATGACTTCCTCGCCTTTTTGGAGAAGGTAGAGCAGGCTGTCAGGATCTCCTATGGCTTCTCTAGCATAGCGCAGACTGACGTCATAAGGATTGTCAAAGACCTGACTTTGAAAAGTGGCTATCGCTTCACTATTTTCCAAAGTCGCCTGGTCAAACACAATATCCTTCCGACTACTCAGAGGATAGGACGTCCGCTCACGGACCAACCAGGTGTCTCTATCTGGATTTTCAACCAATCCCCAATGTTCAGGCAGGCTAGGGTTCTTTTCTAGAAAGGCTCGTTCCGTCCAAAAGGTCACTGCTGTTATCGGATAGCTAGCTGTCTCTGCCTGAAAAGCCTGAAACAGCTGCCTGGCAATCCCTTTTCGCCGATGGTCTGGATGAACCAGTATAGCTAACTCAGCTTCCTCATCCTCATCATCCGCATAGACGGTTAAAAGGGCAATTAATTGATCTGCATCATAAGCCAAGAAAAAAGCTGGCATGGTCGGATCAAAATTCATTATATTTGACAGATAAGGGTCACGGGCTGTCCCATCTGCCTGTTGAACAGCTGCAATCAATCCTTTAGCTGCAGCTAACTGGTCCATTGTTAACCGAGAAACGGCTGTTATCATGGTCGTGCTCCTATATTCTTTTGACGAAGAAATGCTCCGAATAGTCATCTGTTTCATGGCGATAATGACCAACTTCTTCGTAGCCGATGGCTTTGTAAAAGTCATAGCCCTGCCAGTCAAAGGTATCCAGACGTATGGTGTCAGCACCAAGGAGCTTGGCCTGCTTTTCCATTTCGGACATAAGCTGACGCCCTAGGCCTGTTCGCCGGTATGGCTCTGATACAAACACTGTCGATACATAGAGAATGTTAAAAGCGGTCATCGTTGCATCTAAGCCAGCAATTACTGCTCCAGTGTCCTCTTTAATCCCGATAGAGACCTTACCCTCTTTGGGATAACGGATAAACTGACGGTCATACTTGTCAAGGTTATTTTCTAGGGTTGTTACTTCCTTTTCGGTCAAGGTTACCATTTCCATTTTTTCTACCTACAAATGCGAGGAATGGTGGCTGGCATCTCGCATAGCTTCCAGCTTAGTCGTGTAGTATTGCCCTTCTCGAACTTCTTCCAGCTGATGGATGGCTTCTTCGTCTTTTTCACCGTGGACACGGACAACCTTAGCAGGTATACCTACTACGGTCACGTCTTCTGGGACATCTGCCAGAACCACTGAAGCCGCTCCAACCTTAGCATTACGTCCGACTTCAACTGGGCCAATCACTTGAGAATGAGCTGAAATCAGTGCACCTTCTCGTATGGTCGGATGGCGTTTGCCCACATCTTTTCCTGTTCCGCCAAGGGTCACGCCATGATAGAGCATGACCCCACGTTCAACAACAGCAGTCTCCCCAATCACCAGTCCAGACCCATGGTCGATAAAGACTCCTGGAGCAATTTGGGCCCCTGGATGAATCTCAATCTGTGTCCAAAACCGCCAAAATTGACTGTGCATACGGGCTAACAGCTTAAAATTATGGTTCCAGAGGAAGTGGCTCAGCCGATGCGCTGCTAAAGCTTTAATGCCAGGGTAGGTCAAAACCACCTCAAGACCGTTTCTTGCCGCTGGGTCTAGCTCTTTCACAATATCTATGGATTCTCTCCACCAGCCCATACTGACTCCTTTACCTCTACGATTCCTCTACATAAGTTCTTATCTAAACAATTGTATCATACAATTCCAAATAATCATCAATTACACCCTCTATTGCCTCTTGACATTTACCTTGGATAGCTTTTTCAACTTGATTTCGAATCGCAGTTAGGGAACTCTTTGTTTCAGTAGCGACATCTTGTATCTCGTTCTTGTATTGCTTTCTCAACCGTTCTTTTTGTTGCAACACAATTTTTGCCATGACTTTTGCACGATTTATCTCTGCCCTACGACGTATTTGTTTCAGTTGAAAAGCTTGTTCCTCAACAGATACATTATCCGTGTATAAAATATCAATGGGATCGAACATATTGTTTCCTTGCCTCCTCTATTTCATCATCCAATTGGTATCGGTTTTTTCGATATTGATCTTCTATATCTTCCAATTGTCTTTCTAACCTTGCATAGGCTTGAAAATATCCATCTTCAGACTGTTGGTTCATCAAAGACATCGCATTATAGAAGGAAGATTGGATTTCAGAATCAACTGTGTCTCCGCGACTCCTTAGAAATGAGCCCATTTTTGCAACTTCCTCATCGACAATTTGTTCAACCATTCTGCGTCGCATATCTAAACTTTGAAGTTGTTCTTCTAGCGCTTGTTTTTCCTTTTTAAAGGTCCGAACAAGATCTTCATAGTCTTGCTCTTTGGCAATAAGTAGTTGATAAGCTTTTTCTCTGTCTATACGCTCCATCTTTGAAACTCCATTGCCAATTCGTTGTCTTGTTCTATTTTCTTTTGAACTAGCTCGTTTATATCACTACTTAGCGTGGCAAATTTATCCGAGATAGCCTTTGCTTTTGTTCGTCGCTTGTCGAAATAGCGATTCGTATTTCCAACAATTCTATCGTACGTGACACCTTCTGCAGCAAAAATAGATTGCACCTCTACACTACTTAACTCCTGAAAACCATACCAGTCAATCGTACGCCATTTTTCTTCTACCGCTTGTGTAGCCTGATCGCAATATCGACTTATTTCATCACTACCTACTTGAGCCGCTAAATCAAACCCTTCAGCAACATTTAACGCCTGGATGCTGTCAAGATAGATTTTCGCCACGCCACTCAATGCACCTGCTCGTCTGTAATCATCATAGCGCAGTTTGATCTGGCGCAACTGTGACAAGGTAAAATCTTGATAAAAACGTGCTTGCCCTCGAACAGTATTGCCATCTTCATCCACCACTAAACCTGTCTTTTCATCAAACTTCCAAGTTGATAAGCCATGGTGATGAGAGACCAAATCCTTAAAGAATCCCTTCTGGGGTGCTGTGGTAGTGATATAGCGGGAAATGCCTAAAGGGTCCCCGCCAAAATTGCCAATATGATCGTCAGCGTTCCGGTAGTTGATAAAAAGGTGCCTATTTTGCTTAAGCCACTCTTTTTGTTCCTTGGTCAAAAACGAAGCATAGATCTGTGGTGCATTAAAAGCTGTTACAGGCGATTGGTTGACAACACCAGCATAACAGGCCAAAAAACCACCTAGTGAGTGCCCTGTATAGCTGATGTGGGCTCCTTTGAAGCGAGGATCGGTTTTTATCTTATTTGCAAATTCAAGCGCCGTCTGAACCTGACCTTGTGTCACTTCATAAGGACTAGCATTCATATCGTAATCCTGTTGGTACAACATGACCTGATTGAGATCGACATAGAGGTCTTTCTTATCATCTGGATTCGTACCAG
Organism: Streptococcus rifensis; assembly: GCF_053203525.1. Classification (NCBI taxonomy): domain Bacteria; kingdom Bacillati; phylum Bacillota; class Bacilli; order Lactobacillales; family Streptococcaceae; genus Streptococcus; species Streptococcus rifensis. Next base: position 25,746 of record NZ_JBRUCW010000013.1, read on the forward strand.
CGTAGGCGATGGTGATATTGTTATAATCCACCACACCATTCACCACCGGCGCTACCGCCATGGCCTGCATGCCGTTGTCTGTATTGTCTTCAACCGCAACCACTTGGAATTGACCGAGGGAGGGATTGTCAGGATTATATGGGTATTGCTTACCTTCTTCCGGTCTATAATTAACTCCTTCCTTTTGAGAATCAACCCAATAAGATTGTTCTGCTAGCCATTTATTTTGTTCATCTGTAGTCATCTTCAATCCTCCAAATAAATAATTTTAACAGCCGATATATTAACATCTTCGCTTTGAGATAACTCCTCAATTCTTTTTAAGTACGCAAAATCATTAATCGGACCTAAACCTATACTACTAGTATCATCATCAAAACGAGATAGGTCTGTAACAGGTAACATCGCCTTTAGATTATCATCGTTATTTATTGTAAAAAACAAGTAATATGTCCCCGTTTTTTCGTGCTGCATAAACTCAGTAAATTCAACTTGTGTAATTGGGTCATATCCTCTGACAATTCTTCGCACCACATTATCTTGTTGCTCCTTGGTCAGAGTTAATTCCTCTTCCTTCTTCTGCACAGTCCTTTCTTTTTGCTCTAAAATTGAATCTCCAAATCCAAAAATCATCACAATTCCTCCTAAAAAAATAAATGATAAAAGACCTAAAACTAAAATAATTTTTTTCATCCGCTTGTCCTCCATCCCTCTAATCAACACTTTCTCCTAGATTTGAAATCTACCCAATACGACTGTTCTGCTAGCCATTTATATTGTTCATCTGTAAGCATACTTAATCCCCCAAATAAATAATCTGCACGGTAGATATATCTACACTTTCATTTGAAGGAATCTCAATATCTCTTTCCAAAAATTTAAAATTTTCTATTGGACTCATACCAATATTCCCTGTACTATCATCGAATTCAGAAATAGTTGAAATAGCTAATCCTGTCTTTAAATTATCATCATTATTTAACTGAAATAACAAATAATATGTTCCTGTTTTTTTATCTTTGCTAAACTCTGTAAACTCAACTTGTGTAATCGGATCATACCCTCTGACTATCCATCTTACCACATTATCCTGTTGTTCCTTGGTTAAGGTTAGCTCCGACTGCTTCTGCACGGTCCTTTCTTTTTGCTCTAAAATTGAATCTCCAAATCCAAAAATCATCACAATTCCTCCTAAAAAAATAAATGATAAAAGACCCAAAACTAAAATAATTTTTTTCATCTGCTTGTCCTCCATCGCTCTAATCAACACTTTCTCCTAGATTTGAAATCTACCCAATAAGATTGCTCAGCTAGGTTTTTATTATGCTCACCCGTAGTCATATTAGTCCTCCAAATAGATAACGATTACTGTAGCAATGTCAACATCTTCATTTTCAGGTATCCATTCCTGTAACTCGTAACCTTTGAAACGGTTTACAGGATTCAACCCTAATACACCATATGATTCATCAAATTCCACAATTTGATTTATAGAAATTGTTGTAACTAGTTTAGAATCATCATTCAATTCAAAAGATAATAAATAACTTCCTGTTTTTAGATCCTTGCTAAACTCTGTAAACTCCACTTGAGTTATCGGATTATATCCTCTGACTATTCATCTTACCACATTATCTTGTTGTTCCTTGGTTAAAGTTAGCTCCGATTGCTTCTGCGCAGTCCTTTCTTGTTGCTCCAAAACTGAATCTCCAAAATGAACAAATAGGACGATTCCCACCATAAAAAGGACGGATACAATGATGCTGTAAGTCTTTCTGATGTTCATTATTACACCTATCGTTTAATATTTTTTAACAAAACGACTCTTACAATTAAATGATAAAGTCATTCTTCTCACCTCTATTTGAAGATAAGAGGCTAGATACTTCTAGCCTCTTTGTACGATTATTATTCAACCTTGTAGAGCTTGAATTCACAAAATCCAATGTTGTCTTTTTTCTCTCTTGGTCGACGAGGCTGGCTTTTGGCCCGCCTCATCTCATCGTATTACTGGTCACGTTTGACTTCGTGGAATTTTAGGCCACCAAAGCTGTTGTCATCTTGGCGTGGTTTACGGTTGTGCTGGTGATTGCCATGACCGTTACCATTGCCATGATGTCCTTTGTGCTCACGAGGACGGCGTTCTGGTTTTGCTGGCTCCTCGTAACCTTCTGGTTTTGGAAGGAGAGCTTTCATAGAAGCATCCACACGGCCTTTGTCATCAATCTTGATGATTTTAACGTCGACTTCATCACCGATTTCAACCAAATCTTCCACACGGTTGGTACGGGTCCATGCCATTTCTGAAATATGAACCAGAGCGTCTGTCGAGTTAAAGAGGTTGACAAAGGCACCGAATTTCTCAATGCGAACGACTTTAGCGCCTGTGAAGACTTCACCGACCTTAGCTTCACGCAAGAGGTTTTGAATGATTTCTTTAGCTTTTTCAATGGCGTCCCGATCGCTCGAGAAGATAGATACATTGCCTTCTTCGTCGATATCGATTTTCACGCCGGTTTCTGCGATAATCTTATCAATGGTCTCGCCACCTTTACCGATAACAATCTTAATCTTATCGACATCAATCTTGATGGTATCAATCTTAGGTGCCGTTGGCGCCAAGTCAGGACGGACTTCTGGAATAGTCGCTTCAATCACATCAAGGATTTCAAAGCGGGCTTTCTTAGCTTGGGCAAGGGCTTCTGTCAAGATTTCTGGGGTAATCCCTGAAATTTTGATATCCATCTGCAGGGCAGTAATTCCCTCACGGGTCCCTGCTACCTTGAAGTCCATGTCGCCGAAGTGGTCTTCAAGACCTTGAATATCGGTCAAGACGGTGTAGTTGTTGCCGTCTGAAATCAGACCCATGGCAATCCCTGCCACTGGCGCCTTAATTGGGACACCTCCTGCCATAAGGGCAAGGGTTCCTGCTGTGATCGAAGCCTGTGAAGAAGAACCGTTAGACTCTAAGACTTCTGCCACCAGACGGATAGCGTATGGGAATTCTTCAAAGCTTGGCAAGACTTGCTCAAGCGCACGCTCACCAAGGGCACCGTGACCAATCTCACGACGGCCTGGCGCACCGTAACGACCGGTTGAGCCGACGGAGTATTGTGGGAAATTATAGTGGTGCAAGAAGCGTTTCTTATACTCATCTCCAAGGCCGTCGATGATCTGCGTTTCACCCATTGGCGCTAGGGTCAAGACGGATAGCGCCTGGGTTTGCCCACGCGTAAAGAGACCAGAGCCGTGCACATTTGGCAAGAAGTCCACTTCAGCATCGAGCGGACGGATTTCATCGACACGACGGCCGTCAGGTCGAACCTTGTCTTCTGTGATGAGGCGTCGCACTTCTGCGTGCTCCATCAATTCCAATATTTCATTGACATCACGCATGATGGTGTCAAAATTCTCGTCGCCTTCAAACTTCGCTTCGTAATCAGCAATCACGCGTTCACGGACAGCATTGGTCGCGTCTTCGCGCGCCAATTTTTCCTCGACTTGGACTGCTTTCTTTAAGTCATCGTTGTAGATAGACACAATCTCAGCTTGCAAGACTTCATCCACATGGAGCAATTCCACTTCCGCTTTAGCTTTGCCAACCGCTGCCACGATTTCGTTTTGAAATTCCAAGAGTTTTTGGATTTCGGCATGGCCCAATAGCAGAGCTTCCAGCATGATCTCTTCTGACAACTCTTTGGCACCAGACTCTACCATGTTAATGGCGTCTTTGTTCCCAGCCACAGTCAATTCAAGCAAGGATTCTGCTTGCTGGTCTTCTGTAGGGTTGATGACCAGTTCACCATTGACATAACCAACCTGAACACCCGCGATAGGACCGTCAAATGGGATATCTGAGATGCAAAGGGCCAGAGATGAGCCAAACATAGCCGCCATCGGTGCGGACGCATCGCCATCGTAAGAGAGAACGGTGTTGATCACTTGGACTTCGTTGCGGAAGCCTTCAGCAAACATGGGACGGATCGGACGGTCAATCAAGCGTGCTGTAAGGGTCGCATCCGTTGATGGACGGCCTTCACGCTTGAGCCAGCCACCAGGGAATTTCCCTGCGGCATACATTTTTTCTTCATAGTTGACTTGAAGGGGGAAGAAATCGCCTGTCGACATCTTCTTGGACATCACAGCAGCCGTCAAGACGGTACTATCCCCGTAGCGAACCACTACAGCACCGTTAGCTTGCTTGGCAACTTGACCTGTTTCAACAATAAGGGGACGGCCTGCAAAGGTCGTTTCAAAAACTTGTTTTGTCATTTGTTCTCCTGACATCGCTCAGTAAAACCCAACGAAATTCTCATCGCTGACACATTTATCACGATTGATTTCTCCTTGGCCCATACTGAGTGGCATTATATTTTTTTTCGGACGTGTTTTCCACAAAAAACAACTGGCTAACGTGCATCAAACAGATTGACCAGCTCCTCTTTGTACAAAACCACGTACCGCCTTCTATTTTAGCATATTTTTAGCAGAAAAGTAGTGGAGAAAAGCAAATTGACAAGATTTTTCTCCTCTACTATACTAGTTAAAACTTTTCAGGAGGTCACAACATGGAAAAATTCTATTTAACCAAGCCCAGTATGGAGTGGGAAGATCAGATCCTCAATTTTAAACGTGCCTTTCAAGACGAGCACCTCAACGGAGGACAACATCTCGACAGAATAGATTCCATCTCGGACTGGCTAGAACACATCGAAGCATCCTCTTTCGATGATACCTGCCAAGAAGGGCGCTCGCCATCTTCCACCTTTCTGTGCATCCAAGAGCGTGACCAAGAGATGGTCGGCATCTGCAACATCCGCCATGACCTCAATCAGGATTTTCTCATTAACTATGCAGGTCACATCGGCTATTCGATCAAACCCAACCAGCGCAAAAAAGGCTACGCAACTGAGCAACTACGTCTTGCCCTTTTGGAAGCGCAAAAACTGGGTATCGACCGTGTATTGGTGACGGCTGCCGAATGGAACATTCCCTCTCAGAAAACCATTCTATCCAACGGCGGTGTCTACGAAGATTCCCGCTGCGATGCCACTGAGCAGGAGATGATGCTACGGTATTGGATTTCAAACTAATGAATAAAGGTCAAATAGAGTTACTTCTATCGATTTCTTCTCAAACATCAGAAACAGCAGTTCATAAAAAACAACTGTTTTTGAAATTTTTCAAAAAAATGATGACGAACAAACTCTCTTAGCTCTCTTCGTCATCACTTGTAAAAAGAGAAAAGCCCCACCAGCGTTTCCAGTCAGCCTTGGTCAAGCGAAAGACAAATGCCGACAATAAAATGGCGATCAGAAGGGATACGAGGACAAAGACTTTGGAGAGGCGTAACCCATCATAACCAAAGATTGGGATGGCATAAATCATGATACCAGCAAAGATTAGCATAATCAGCAATTTGTACCAGCGAAAGCCTTTGCCGTCCGCATGCATAAACGCATAAGCAAAGGGTAACACTAGATTTAGGGGAGGAACACCGTAATGGCTTCCCATATCTTGAAACATCAAGAGGGTCGTCATTCCCATCCAGATGCCCCAGTTAACCAAAAACCACTTTATCCACTCGAATAGGTAACGTCTGACTGTCATACCTCAACTCCTCCCGCTATTTGATAATTCTATTATAGCAAAATCACCTCTATTTCCCCAGCCTTCCCTTTGTAGCTGAAAAATTTTCCAGAGCCTTTAGGTTGCTTTTTTCGTAAATTTATCATAGAATTTTTACTCAGGAGGAAATCATAATGAAAAAATTCTTTGCCGAATTAATCGGTACATTCATGCTTGTCTTTTTCGGGACAGGTGCAGTCGTCTTTGGAAATGGTGTTGCCGGTGTTGGTCACCTTGGTATTGCTTTAGCCTTTGGTTTGAGCATTGTTGCTGCTGCCTACTCTATCGGGACAATCTCAGGTGCTCACTTGAACCCAGCCGTTTCAATTGCTATGTTCGTCAACAAACGTTTAGACGCTAAAAATCTTGGCATCTACATCCTTGCTCAGCTTGCTGGTGCCCTTCTTGGATCTGCAACCCTCTACTTCTTCTTGAACAATGCAGGTGCTGAAGTGACTAGCCTTGGTGAGAACGGCTTTGCACAAGTGACTACTTTAGGCGCTTTCTTGTTCGAAGTGATCGTATCCTTCATCTTTATTTTGGTCATCGTAACTGTTACCTCAGCTACTAAAGGCAATGGTAAAATTGCTGGTCTCGTTATTGGTTTGACATTGGCCCTTCTCATCCTAGTTGGTCTTAACGTGACTGGTCTTTCAGTTAACCCAGCCCGTAGCTTGGCACCTGCCTTGTTTATCGGTGGCACTGCCCTCCAACAAGTTTGGGTCTTCATCCTTGCGCCAATCGCAGGTGGTGTTCTCGCAGCCCTTGTCGGCAAACACCTTCTTGGCACTGAAGAATCTTAATCCATAACAGATGAAAACAGCAGATAACCAGTCTGCTGTTTTTGTGTGTCCTTAATTTTATTTTACATAGCATTTTATAAACTTAACCCACCAGGCAAGTTAACAAAGTCTCCTCAGACAACAAGAAAAGTTCCCTAAATTTAGAAAGCTTCAGATGTAACATTTTAAGCGATTAAAAACCATTATTTCTGAAAAAAAAACGGTTACCAGATTGACATAAATCAAAAAGACACCCCTGAATACAAAGGTGTCTAATGGTAAATCTTAAGGGATAAAAAATCTTGAGGCTAGGAAGTGAAGCCGTAGATTGGACTTGAGTCCATCAAGGCAAGCTGACAACGCAGCAAAAATCAGACATGCAAAAAGGCACCTCTGAAAACAAGGGTGCCTAATTGAACTCGGGCTAAGGTCTTAGCGAAAAAGATAGATTTTAGCGGTGACCTCTTAAACCTCCTGTTTTTTTCAAATAAAGTGGCTATAATCTAGGCAGAGCGCTGACGATAAACCTAGAGGTTATCAAAGCGCTCTAACGACGAGTAAAGGCACTTTATTGAAAAAATTAACGACGAAGTCCGAGAGAGTTAATCAACTCACGGTAACGGTTAACGTCGTTCTTACGCAAGTAAGCCAAGAGGTTACGACGGTGACCGATTTTTTTCATCAAACCACGGTAAGTTGCGTGGTCTTTTTTATGTTGTTGGATGTGGCTGTTAAGGTGGTTGATCTCCCAAGTAAGGACAGCAACTTGAACCTCTACTGAACCAGTGTCACCTTCGTGACGAGCGTATTGTGAAATGATTTCATTTTTTTTCTCTTTTGAGATTGCCATGAGTTTTGTTCTCCTTTTATTTTACTACTTAATCCGAGTGATAGGGTGGCAGCCTACAACCAAGAAAAAGTTCTGTCGTTCAAGACGACACCTAGTATTCTAGCAAGATTTCCTAGGTTTGTCAAATGCCTTTGCTCTTTATTTGCCTTGACCAAAAGACTTCTTTGGACTACAATGAAAGTAATCTATGAAAGCAGGTGTTTTATGGAAAATCTTGACCGTATTAAAGAAATGGGTGAGCGCTACGATGCAAGCATCACCCAGCTAGAAGAACTCAAGGCTCGTCTAGCCTTGTTAAAAGCGAATAAAAGCAATTACAATACCTTATTGAGCTATTACAGCCAAGACTGGGCAAGCGATTATGAGGCTTCTAATCTTCCAGATTTCCCCTCAGAAGCTAATCATGCCATCCTCAGCCAAGATGCTATTTTTGATTTGGTCAGTGATTACCAATCCTTGGCTATCGAGATGATTGAAGTCGGCCTGAGCTATTTAAAATAAAATTTAGCAGGTGTTTAGGCTAGTCTCCGGTGGTGTAGACCTGCAGATGGGATGGCAGAATGCTAAGAGTGACCGGAAGGCTATCTCCTTCATCGCCATCGACGTTTAAAGTCAAGGTCTCTTGTGAATCAAGCAAGGAAATGGTGATGTCTTTAAAATCCTGATAGGCGACAAATCGATTGGAGCTGTCTACGCCTGAGACCAGACTTGGGATGGCTTGGATGGTTTCTAGGAGATTCTTATCCTTGAGGTAGATGAGGTGCAACTTGCCATCATTGACCTCAGCATCTGGCAATATATTTTCAAACCCACCGATAGAATTCGTGAGCCCGATGATAATGGTCGTGCTAGTAATTTCCTTTTCTTCCCCATCAATATTCAACTGAAAACGATAAGGAGAGTTGTTGATAAGGTTCTCAACTCCAGAAATAAAGTAGGCCAATTTCCCATACTTGGTTTTTTCCTCGCTGTCGACATCATTGATTGACTCTGGAATAGCCCCGATTGCCACCACATTCATGAAATAACTGTCATTAACCTTACCGATATCCAGTGGCTTAGTCCTACTCAAATCGATCTGGGCGATGGCCTCAGCTGGGTCTAATGGCATCTTAAGGGCACGCGCTAGGTCATTGACCGTTCCCAAAGGGAAAAAACCAAAGGCTGGACGGTAGGGTTCTTCTGCCAATCCACTAATTCCCTCATTAACTGTCCCATCTCCTCCCATGACAAAAACTGCATCGAAATGCTCATGGGCAGCGGTTTTGGCAAAGGTGAGGGCATCCCCTGCTTTTTCAGTATAGCTGACCGTCAGGTCATCAAAGGCTGTGGCTAATTTTGCTTTTGCGGAGGCTTCATATCCTAGGGCCTTCTCACCACCAGCACTAGGATTTATAATCAATAGGGCACGTGTCATGGCAGACCTCACTTTCTTTTTGTGCTGCTACTGTGCTTTTTTATTTTACCAAAAAATGTTCTGATTTTCAGAGAATTATCTTTATTTCTGAAATTGTTTTTAAAGGATTTGTGATGCCATTGCATATGATCATTAAAAGTTGGAGTTTTTATGGAAATAATACGTTTCTATAGCAAAAAAGATGGTTGTATCAAAGAAATTGAAATTCCCGAAACGATAAAAGCAACTGAAGTTCAATCAGACCTCAAATATAAAAGTATTTATGGTAGTGATTTGCATGAATATATAGGTGGATCGATGGTCATTCCTAATCATTCAGAGTATCCTTATTCTCGCCAAAAGTTCCCATAATAATAAGATATATGACTTTGGGGGAGCCGATTTCAATACATCCTTTGGCTAGTGGCGCATTTTCCAAAATAATATTAAGCTAAGCACTAAACCAACCAGAGCATAAATGCCATAGGCACCAGCTCCAAATGTTGGAAGCTTTTCTAGAAGAGGGGGTAATAAGGACGAGGTAGCCCCTCCAGTGTTACAACCAACTAAAATGATGGTCATCACCGAATTAAGTAAGGCATGAGGCGTTTGTTCCGAAGCCATATTAAAGACCAAAGTTAAAACCAAGCTATAAAAGAAGCCCGTCACCATCGCACCAATATAAAGAACAAGGAGATTCATTGGCTGGGTCACCAAGAGAATACAGAGCGAAAAGATTAACACTGAGACAGGAAGCAAGGCATTTTTTAGACGACCTAAAAGATGGCTAAAGACCATACCAGCTAGAATCCCCATTAGCATCATGGAACTAAGGATGAGACTAGCCTGCTGCGGCGTAGCAATCCCAGACTCCTGCACCATAACAGGGATTCGCAGGGTCAAAGCCGAATTGACATTGATGACAAAAAAGGCAATTACCGCTAACCCAATTGCTCTTAGCCAATCTCCCTGACTGAGTTTTGCCTTTGGAACATCCAAGCTTTCCTCTGCTTTGTCTGCTTCTGCAGGAACAAAGCGCAGGTAGAGAAAGAGAACCACAAGGGCTAAGAGATAGATGGAAAAGGCTATAGGCCACCCAAAGCCCAATAAAGCACCGACGATAGCTGTCAAAATAGCAGATCCCAATACTTCGGTAGACCCTCTAAGACCCATCATCTGGAGGCGCTCTTTCCCCTTAAAATGAGTACTGACCATATTGATGGCTCGTGCATTGATCATCCCTATTCCAAAACCAAGGAAGATGCGCCCAATAAATAAGATGGCATAAACCTGGCTTAATAAGGGAACCGATCCGCCTAGCGCTACCAAAATTAGCCCGATAGAAATCATGGTCCGTTCGGATAGCCATCTGGTCAAAACAGGGTTTAGGATTAGGCTCGTCATAATAGCAAAGGAGGTCACTGTAATCAGAAAGCCAACCTGCTGTTCTGAATAGCCGTCCTTTGCAAAATGGTCCAGCATAGCTGGAAGGGCAGGAGAAACCGCAAAGGTCGATACCAACATAAATGACAATGAAAGAATACTTATTCTTTCTAAAAAGCGTTGCATAGGCTTGTCCAATCTGTCTCTTTTACTTGAAATCCTGTTCTGCTTCATTATACAGGAAATCCCCTTAAAACACAAAGTACCCTTGATTGAAAATCTTTTATTCTGAACGCTTTTGTGGTATAGTAAGACTATTACTGGACAACATCAAAATAGCTGTCAAAGACTGAAACAGTGGTAACTAAAGGTCTGCTCACTTTTGCTAGACAGTATTTTTGAGGATCCACAGTTATAGTTTTACAGAGAAACGGAGACACCATGACTGTTATTGAAAAATTAACCCGTGCGAGCCATTTGATTGACATGAATGATATTATTCGGGAAGGAAACCCGACCCTACGTCAAGTTGCTGAAGAGGTCAGTTTACCTCTATCGGACCAAGACATTATCCTCGGTGAAAAAATGATACAGTTCCTCAAACATTCCCAGGACCCTGTCATGGCTGAAAAATTAGGGTTACGTGGTGGTGTTGGACTGGCTGCTCCCCAGCTGGATATCTCAAAGCGTATCATCGCCTGTCTCATTCCCAATCCTGATGATGCTGAAGGTAACCCGCCAAAAGAGGCCTATGCCCTTGAAGCCATCATGTATAACCCTAAAATTGTCGCCCACTCTGTCCAAGAAGCAGCGCTGGCTGACGGTGAAGGTTGCTTATCCGTAGATCGTCCGGTAGAAGGCTATGTCATCCGCAATAGCCGGGTAACCGTGGAATACGTGGATAAGAACGGTGACAAGCAACGGATCAAACTCAAGGGCTACAACGCCATTGTCGTCCAACACGAAATCGACCACATCAACGGCATCATGTTCTACGACCGCATTAATCAGGATAACCCATTTGCTGTCAAGGAAGGGTTATTGATTATCGAATAAACGTCAAAACAAAACCGCATATTTTGAAAATACGCGGTTTTTTGATGCTTAACGCAACTGCTCAAAACGAAGGTGCACAGCATAGCGGTCGTCAAAACCGATGCGCTCAAGGTCACGCTGGAGGCGATACTCAATGTAGTGCTGAGCAATCTTAAAATGACCAGCATCTAGCAGGCGATACTCCACCTGAGACTGCACCATACTGATGGTCGGACGCTCGGCCTGAGCCTCACTCAAATCGAGGACTACTTTCTTAGTCACTTCAGCCAGCTCATGACGAAGCTTTTCATCAAGAACATAAACGGTCTGAGCTGCCTTAAGAATGGCTTGGTAAATCTTATCGGGGTCAAAGTCAACAACCTGTCCACTGCGTTTGGTAATCTGCATAGGCACCTCCATGAAATTCGTTTTCTTTATTATATTATCCCTATTTTCCAGTGGTTTGTCAACTCTAAAAGTCGCTTAACGACACGTTTTCATCCTATTTCCATAAAAACGTTTGGAAAATAGCCGAGCAGATGAGCAAGTTGTTGCTTGGAAGCTGATAAGCTAGCCCACCCAACTCTTCTAGTCACCGGCAGTCAGACTATCCCGGCCTCTGTCAAGGCCTCTTTGAGGGCTTTGATTTTGTCTAGCGAGACCAGGTCATAGCCACCTGGCTGCGCGTAGCTATAATCAACCCCGTTCCCAGAGCTGGTCGGGTCTTGATTCCAATCCTTAAAACTGGCATGGACTTGGTCGATTCCTGTCTCTCGGACGAGGTCAACCACATTGTCTGCTGAGATGCCTGCTCCCATGCAAAAAGCAATCTGCTGGCCAAAGCTGGCCTGCAGTTGCCTGAGCAGGGCGCGGCCTTCTGGGGCTGTCACCATCTGGCCAGAGGTCAAAATCCGATCACAGCCAAGAGCGATTAACTGCTCTGCCATGTCCCAAGGATTCTTGGCCACATCAAAGGCGCGGTGAAAGACAAATTCGGAGCCCTGACTGTGGCAAAGGGCAATAAGTTCGGCAATAAAGGGGCTGTCGAGCTGGCCATCCAGCGTCAGGGCACCGGCAGCGATACCATCGGCACCGGTCTCTAAAAGCAACTGAACATCGAGGCGCATGACTGCTTTTTCAGCCTCTGAGTAGCAAAAGCCCGCTCCACGAGGACGAACCATGCAGATCAAGGGCAAATCAACCTGTGCCTTGGCTAGTTGAAGGGTGGCTAGACTGGGCGTGAGACCGCCGAGGTGCAAGGCGCTGTTAAGCTCAATCCGATCAGCACCAGCTCGCTGAGCTGTTAAGCAGTCCTCTAGAGAACCCGCACAAACTTCGATAATCATAAACCCACTCCTTTTTCTTTTATTATAACACAGGAAAACCAGTTGACAGCGCGTCAACTGGTTTCTTAGTCTTAAAACAACTCATCAAAGAGGCTAAGTTGGTTGTCTTCTGGCAGGTTGCCGAGAACCCCCATATCATCCATCTTCTCAACCAGGGTAGATGAGAGCCCACCGCGTTTACGAAGTTCGGTCTTGGAGAGGAATTCGCCTTCTGCCCGTGCCCGAACGATTTGACGGGCAACGTTGTCGCCTAGACCATCCATGGCTGAAAACGGTGGAATCAAGGTATCTCCCTCGATTAAGAATTCCGTCGCATCGCTCTTATAGAGGTCAAGTTTACCAAATTTGAAACCACGCTCCAACATTTCATTGACAATCTCAAGCGTTGTGTAAAGGTCATTTTCCACATTTGAAGCTAGGTTATTTTTCTTTTTCTCAGCAATCTCAGCCATCTTAGCCTTGACACGGTCGAGACCACCAGACATGGTCGCCAAATCGAAGGCCTTGGCCCTGATGGAGAAATAGGCGCAGTAGTAATAAATGGGGTGATGAACCTTAAAGTAGGCTACCCGCAAGGCCATCATAACATAGGCTGCCGCATGGGCTTTGGGGAACATGTACTTGATTTTTCCACAGGACTCGATGTACCAATCTGGCACATTGTTGGCCCGCATGGCTTCGATATAGCCATTGCGCTCTTCTTCTGAAATCTTGAGCCACATGCCCTTACGCACCCGCTCCATGATATTAAAGGCCATCTTCGGCTCAAGTCCAGCATGCATGAGATAAACCATGATGTCATCCCGACAGCCGATAACAGTGGACAAATCAGCAATCCCTGAACGAATCAAGTCCTGAGCATTGCCCAACCAGACGTCCGTTCCGTGCGAGAGACCTGAGAGCTGCAAGAGCTCAGCAAAAGTCGTCGGGTGGGTTTCATTGACCATGCCACGAACAAAGTTGGTTCCAAACTCTGGAATCCCCAGCATACCTGTTGGGGTTCCGATTTGTTCCGGCGTCACCCCGAGGATTTCAGTCCCTGAAAAGAGAGCCATCACACCGGGGTCATCTGCCAATATGGTTTTTGGATCGATACCAGAGAGGTCCTGAAGCTTACGGATCATGGTCGGGTCATCATGGCCCAGCACATCAAGCTTGAGGATATTTTCATCGATATCATGGAAGTTAAAGTGAGTGGTTTGCCATTCAGCCGTCGTATCATCCGCCGGGTACTGTACAGGAGTGAAGTCATAAACATCCATATAGTTTGGAATAACGACAATGCCACCTGGGTGCTGACCGGTTGTCCGCTTAACCCCAGCAGCTCCTGCCGCCAACCGTTCCACCTCGACATCTCTGTAGAACTTGCCATAATCTCGCTCATACCCTCGGACAAAACCATAGGCCGTCTTGTCAGCAACGGTACCCACCGTTCCTGCACGAAAGGCGTACTCTGCCCCGAAGATGTCCCGAACATCCAAATGGGCACTCGGTTGGTCATCACCTGAAAAGTTCAAATCGATATCGGGTACCTTATCCCCATCAAACCCAAGGAAGGTCTCAAAGGGAATATCCTGACCGTCTTTCATGAGACGCTTGCCACAGTTTGGACAGTCTTTATTGGGCATATCAAAACCTGAACCGTAAGAGCCATCCGTGATGAACTCCGAGTACTGGCAATCTGAGCAGTAATAATGAGGCGAAAGGGGATTAACTTCTGTAATCCCAATCATGGTCGCCACAAAGCTGGAGCCGACCGATCCCCTTGAACCAACCAGATAGCCTCGCTCGTTAGAGCGCTGCACCAGCATCTGGGAAGCCAGATAGATTACCGCAAAGCCATTTCCCAAGATAGACGACAGCTCTTTTTCAATCCGCAAATCGACAATATCTGGCAGAGGATTTCCATAAAGTTCAAAAGCCTTGGCATAGGTCATCTCAGCCACCTGCTCCTCGGCCCGCTCAATGAAGGGCGTGTAGAGATCACTCTTGACGACTTGCACATTGTCAAAACGTTCTGCCATGGCTTGCGTATTGGTCACAACCACCTCATAGGCCAAGTCCTTGCCCAAGAAGGCTAACTCGTCCAGCATCTCATTGGTCGTGCGAAAATGTGCCTTGGGAAGCGGTGCAGGCTGGGCATTTTCGCCGTGGCCGATGGTTCGGTTAATCATGGCCCCTTGACCGAGGCTTCGGACAATAATTTCCCGATAAATCTCCTGCTCAGGGTCCAGATAATGGGCATTGCCCGTCGCTAGAACTGGTAAGTCCAAACGCTTACCGACCTCAATCATGGCCTTGATGATTTCTTGAATCTCCGCTTCATCCTTGACTTGCTCACGCGCAATCAGCGGTGCATAGATGGCAGGTGGCATGATTTCAATAAAGTCGTAATACCGCGCGACCTTGACTGCTTCATCAATCCCTTTTGAGGTCACAGCATCAAAGAGCTCCCCCTCCGAGCACGCTGTCCCGACGAGGAGACCCTCACGGTGGGTATCAAGGACTGTTCTTGGAATCCGTGGCACCCCTTCAAAGTACTGGGTGTTGGACAGACTGACCAGCTTGAACATATTCTTCAGCCCTATCTGGTTCTGCACATAAAGAGTGGCATGTTTAACGCGGGCCTTTTTATAAGAATCTTCCGCAATCAGCTGGGTGTTGAGCTGATTGAGATTGGTCAGTCCATGTTTTTCAGCTGCTTCTTTAAGAAAGATAAAGAGCAGACGTCCGGTGGCTTCCGCATCGAAGTTGGCCATGTGGTGGTGCTCCAGAGCTACGCCAAAGCGTTTGGTCAGAGGAGCTAAACCGTGGCGTTTGTATTCCGGGTAGAGGTTACGGGCCATTTCCAAGGTATCGATGACCGGCTGGCTGATTTCAGCTAGGCCATGACGTTTGTAGTTGACATCCATAAAACCCACGTCAAAGCTGGCATTGTGGGCCACTAGAATGGACCCCTCACAGAAGTCGTGAAAGGCTTTGAGGACGGTTTTAAGTGGTCTAGCGTTTTTCACGTGTTCATCGGTAATGCCAGTCAAGTCTGTCGTAAAGGCTGACAAGGGATGACCAGGATTGATAAACTCATCAAATTCTTCAATAACATTGCCCTTGTGCATCTTAGAGGCTGCTATCTGAATCAGGTCATTGTAAACAGCTGAAAGCCCCGTTGTCTCCACGTCAAAGACCACATAGGTCGCATCTGCCAAGTCGACATCAGCAGCATTATAGACAATGGGGACACAGTCCTCCACGATATTAGCTTCCATTCCATAAATCAGCTTGATGCCGCGTTTTTTGGCCTGCTTATAACCATGGGGGAAGGATTGAACATTACCGTGGTCCGTGATGGCTAGGGCCGTGTGACCCCAATCAGCAGCACGATCGACCAAATCCTCGACCGTTGGCAGAGCATCCATAGTTGACATGTTGGTGTGGGCGTGAAACTCGATGCGCTTCTCCCCTTCAGGCATGAGGTCCTTACGACTTGGCTTAGTCACTGCCATGATGTCCTGAGCATTCATGTTAAGGTCATTGGTAAAGGGATTGAGGCTGATATTGCCTCGAACGCGGAGCCAAGCGCCTTTTTTAATCATGTCAAATTTTTGAGCTTCTTCTTCATTTTTGGCCCATTTTTGGAGAGCAAAGGACGAGGTGTAGTCTGTCATCTTGAAGTTAATCAAGCAACGACCAGTCTTAGTGACCTTAGTTTCCACAGCAAAGACCAGTCCCTCAAAAACCAGACGATTTTCCTCTGTCGTCACTTCGACCATAGGGGTAATCTCAGCCTTGTCGAGCTTAGCGCTATTTTTACGTATTTTAGCTGCCTCACCAAAATCTAAGGCAGGCTTGCTATCGGCCTGAGGCGGTGGTGTTTGCTTGTCTAAGGATGCTAGAGCATTTAGAGCTTCTTCGTTGGCTGCTTGAACAATCTGCTCATTTTTAGCCTCATAGTCCGCCTGTTGACTATGGGTCAATTCTTCACAGACCTCAAGGGAAATACTAACGGGTCCAAAGCCAAAAAGTGCCAGTTGTTTTTCCAAGTTTGGCAGGTGAGTTTTCTTAAAATGAGGATTAGTGATTGGTTCCGGTCCGCGAATGGTTAGGGTCTGATCTGCCAAACTAACGTCAAGACCCTGAAAAATAGATTTGAAACCAATACTTTGGCACAATTCTTCCGCAAAAGCCTGCTGGTAATAGGCTTGGATGTGGTCAGCTGCATCAGCCAAATCGGTTACCGTTATATCGAAAGTCACCCGATTACCTAAAGCTTCAAAGGTCGTTATAAGACCATGTTTTAGAGCCTGATAAGAAGCAATCGGCAGGAGCTTGTCAAACTGAAAATGAAACTCCCAGTGCTTGCTGAGTTTATGGAGCTGGACAGCGCTAATCTGACCACTGGAAAAAGCGCTAGATTCTTGCAAATCCAGCGACAAATTAATCTGAGCCATCAGCAGTTTAAAGGTATCTGACATGTCCAACTCCTCAACACTTAGTCTCTCCATTTTACCACAAAGATCTGTAATTTTCGAGCTAGAGGTGACCTATGTTGTCTAAGCATACGAAAGGTTCTGGTCTGTTATGATAGCGCTTTATTTGAAATATGATATAATAGGCATAGAATTGTTAAAGGACGAGATTATGACGAAATCAAGTAACACTATTGCCACTATTGAAAAATACATGTCATCCATGACCGAGGTCGAAGCCAGAATTGCCCAGTATTTCATTACCCAAGCCTTAACATCTGAAGATCTTTCTTCTCAGCAGGTAGCTATAAACCTCCATGTGTCCCAAGCCGCCTTGACCCGATTTGCAAAAAAATGTGGGTTTTCTGGTTATCGAGCATTTATATTTGAGTACCTTAATAGCAGAGATTCTGTTGAACAAACTTTCGAACATCTGTCCCATCCTTTAACCAAGCGAGTGTTGATGGATTATGACGATATCACCCAGCAGAGTTACCAATTAATTGATGAAGACCAACTGCAACGCATTGCAGAACTAATTGAGCAGGCTGATCGGGTCTATTTTTTCGGCCAAGGAAGCTCTGGACTCGTAGCCAGAGAGATGAAACTTCGTCTCATGCGTCTTGGTGTCATTTGCGAGGCCTTAACGGATCAAGAAAGTTTTGCTTGGACTATCAGTATCTTGGACCCTAAATGTCTGGTCATTGGCTTTAGCCTGTCAGGAAAGACTGCTACCGTTCTCAACAGCCTTACAGCTGCTAAAGATAAGGGTGCCAAGACCGTCCTCTTTAGCACTCGGGCAGCAGACTACAAAGAACAGTACGCTGAAACTGTCACCCTGGCCTCTGTCCCCCACTTGGATTACGGCAATCGGATTTCACCCCAGTTTCCTATGCTGATTCTATTGGACATCCTCTATGCCTATTTCCTTGAAATCAACCGCGAGCAGAAAGAAGCTATCTTTAACGCCTACACCTTTCCACCAGCAAATCAAAAGGTCTGAGCCAAAACTCAGACCCCAGACTGTAGCTAAAGTCTTTTTGAAACTTTTGTTTTTAATCTGAAACCAGCCAAGAGCTGGTTTTTTGCATCTCTTATCCTCTACAAGCCCAAAACCTTAGTTCCAAAGAGTTTGTCAAAAACATAGTCGTTAACCTTGACATTGAGGGCATCATGTCCATAATCAGGTAGAAGCTTGATATCCTTGTCGCAGGTTAAGCGGTTGTAAATGGCATACTGAGTTGATGGCGGGCAGATGATGTCATCTAAGCCCGTCACCATGTGCACAGGGCAGGTGATCCGGTGAGCCAAGTTCTTCACATCGATGTAACCTAGCGTATGCAGGAAGGTCTCTTCTGTTTCATGGAAGGGATCTGAAAAACGGAAATAACGGAAGAGTTCATTGTAAGGCTCGTTGACGTCATTAAGTTCCATCACCCGCTTGAAGTCAGACAAGAAGGGATAGATGGAAACAACCCTCTGGATGCGAGGGTTGAGAGCTGCAGCCACCAAGGCCAGAGCACCACCTTGAGAAGCCCCGTAGCTGTAGAGGCTTTGGTCATCCACACGGTCAAAGCTTGCCACAATCTCAATCAACTGGTAAACATCGAGATAAACATCCTTGTAAAAAAGGTGTTCTGGCCCTTCAACAGCCCCGCGAATCACCTGGCCTTTCACCGTCATGCCCTCAAATAGGCCCATATCGGTCGAGCGACCCGCTTGGCCACGTACGTCCATACAGACGACCCCGTAACCAGCCGCTACAAACTTCAGGTTTTCTGTCCAGTCAGGACTTTGGCCTTGGTAGCCATGGAAGTAAAAGAGTACAGGAACAGGTTTCTCAGACTTTGGAAAGACGCACTTGGAGAAAATCGTCGAGCCATTTTCAGCGGTAAAGGTTAAGGCATAAAAGTCTGCGTTAGGAACGGCAAAATCCTGCTCTATCAGTTCATAATCTGGTAAGTCTTGATGTTTAGCCAGCTGGCCATCCCAAAATTGGTCAAAATCCTCTGGCACTTCCTGACGGCCACGATAGGTCTGCATGGCCTCCAGAGACATGGTATCAAACATAGTATCTTCCTTTCACAAACTTAGGCCTGAGCCCGTTTTTCCTGTTGATTCTTAAAGTTATAATAAGCACCAAACATACCCGCAGTGTTGAGATGCTGGGCAAAGACCAGCTCTGTCTTTTCAGCGATACTTGGTACTAAGTACCCTTTTAAGGCTGTCTGAAGTTTTGGTTTTAAAATGGCTTCTTGGGCCATGATGCCACCACCTAGGACGACCTTTTGCGGATTAGCCACAAAGCAGATATTGGCAATCCCTTGGGCCAGATAATCCACCATGCGATCAATCCCTGCAATACAATGGGTGTTTCCTTCTGTTGCTTCTGTAAAGACCCTAAGACCATTCCACTGGTCTACAGGATCGCCGTGTTGCTGGGCCACATAATGGACCAAGGCTGTGGTTGAGGCCAAATCTTGAAAGGGGCCATCGTTCAGGTGCATGTAGCCGACTTCACAGGCAGAGTTGCTATAGCCATGAAAGACCTGGCCGTCAATCACCAAGCAACCGCCAATCCCGGTACCTATTGTCAAACAGACCGCCACTGGGCTGCCTTGGGCACTGCCTGACTTCACCTCAGCGAGACCGGCACAATTCACATCATTTTCAATTTCACAGGGCAGGTTAAAGGTTTCTTCCAACTCTTTTTTAAACTGGGTGCCAGCATAGTTTGGGATCTGTGGACCTGCATAAAAGATTTCCCCCTTATCAGGATCCACCATACCAGCCGACGACAGGCAGATGCCAGATAATGCTTCTTCTGCCTGATAGTTGGCTACTATATCCTTGACCTTTGCCATAATGCCCGGACCACCAAGATGGGCTTCTGTCGGCATCTCGTGCCCTTCAACCAAGGTCTCCTTGTCATCAATTAAGCCATATTTAATACTGGTTCCACCAATATCAATGGCGACATACCTACTCATTTCATCATCCTCCTCATAAAAGGGTTTCAATAAGAGGTGGGAGGCCGCCAACCGGCCCCTCCCACTATTTTTTCTTATAGAAAGCGTTTCTTAGCTTCGCGAATCAAACGCGCAGCCTCTTCGACGACACTTGCGTCCTCCTCGCAAACCGGCATCAACGGCTCACGGACAGATCCCAGCTCTAATCCTTCATTGATTTTGAGCGTTGCTTTAATGACACCATACATATTCCCTCGAGCCACGACCAAGTGACCGATGATGTTGTTAATGGCATACTGCAATTCACGCGCAGTTTCAAGGTCTTTTTCCGCAATCAAGCTATCCAACTTAAGGAAGAGTTCCGGCATGGCACCATAAGTACCGCCAATCCCACCTGCTGCTCCCATGAGGCGTCCACCAAGGAATTGCTCATCTGGACCATTGAAGACCACATGGTCATCGCCACCGAGCGAGCGGAAAATTTCAATGTCCTGAATCGGCATGGAGGAGTTTTTAACCCCGATGACCCGTTCATTTTTCAGCATTTCACGGTAGAGCATTGGTGTCAAAGCAACTCCAGCTAGCTGTGGAATATTGTAGATGATAAAGTCTGTATTAGGCGCAGCCGCACTGATGTCATTCCAGTATTTGGCGATGGCATGCTCCGGCAAACGGAAATAAATCGGTGGAATGGCTGCAATAGCATCGACACCAAGGCTTTCTGAATGCTTAGCTAGCTCGATACTATCGCGCGTACTGTTGCAGGCTACATGGTTGATGATGGTCAATTTGCCCTTAGCCACCTTCATGACATGTTCAAGGACCAATTTGCGGTCTGCCACACTCTGATAAATACATTCGCCCGAGGACCCATTGACATAGAGTCCTTTGACGCCCTTGTCAATAAAGAACTGGGTCAAGGCTTCAACACGTTCAGGGCTGATGTTGCCTGCCTCATCATAGCAAGCGTAAAAAGCAGGAATAATTCCATGGTATTTGCTTAAATCTTTCATAGGTTTTCTTACTCTAATCCTATCTAGAACTTTTTTAAATGCATTACTGCTGTCCAATTTCGTTTACTAATCATTTAAAACTTTTGATAATTTCTGACCTTTCTCAATCGCTTTATTACCAGTTTCTACAAATGAATCCAAAGCTGCTTGAGAATCTTTATCCCCCGTTAATACAGCTTGAATTTCTGGGAACAAAGCATTCCGAACTTCTGCATAGCCTGGTGTATTGTTAGAGAAGTTAATAACATACTCATCATTTTTAATGTAACTAGCTAGAAGCGGTTTGCTGTCTTTTTCTTGGTCAACAATACTTTGGCGTACTGGTAAGAAGTTCATACTTGCTTTTACCAATTCTTCATTCTCGGAATAAAATTTTACAAAATCTTTTGCCAACTCTGTCCGCTCATCACCATTTGTATTGAAAACAGCAGAACCAAGAACATAGGTAAAGGATTTTGGTCCATCGACACTAGGAATAGAAGCTAGGCGGATGTCAAATTTATCCATGGTGCCATTTTCCATATTGTCAAGCATTCCCTGATAGAGCACTGCATTGGCAAAACTGATGGCAACCTGCTGATTTTGGAACATGGCGTTGACGTCTGTACTTGAAAGAGATTCAGCACCTTTTGTGATTAGACCTTCTTCATTTAATTTTTTAATAAAATCCAAAGCTTCTACACCATCTTTTTCATTGGCAACTAGCAGACCTTCTTCATTAAAGAACGGATTACCAAACATCCGAAGATACATCATATTCCATGTGTCTGCTTGGTTGTTTTTAGCATAGAACCCAAGAGGAGCTACCTGATCATTGTGCTCCTTCAAACCATTCAAAATAGCTTCGAAATCTTCAACTGACCAATTAGCAATTTCACTCTCTTCACCAACATACTTTTCTAACCCAGCTTCTTCAAACATTTTGACATTGTAGACTAACATACCTGGGTTTTGTGCAAATGGGTAGAAATAGACTTTATCATTTATGGAAACGTTGTTCCAAACACCCTCAGCAATATCAGTTTTACTGTCTTCACTTACGATATCATCTAATGGCGCGAATAAGCCTTGATGCGCATAATTCGTCATTGCAAATGACGATTCAAAGAAAATATCAGGTAAAGTGTTGGTCTGAGTGGCAACACTTAATTTACTGTCCCGCTCATCCCCAGGAATCACTTGAACCTTAATCGTCACATCGGGGTGTTCTTCTTGATACATCTCAGCGGCTGTTTTCAAAAAACTATCATAATCAGCCCCTTCTTCTGACGCTGCATAAGTCCCCTTCCACTGAGGAGTTAACCAAATTTCAAGTTCGTTAGCCGGTTTAGAGGAGGCTTCTTTTTTTTCACTACCACCGCCGCTACCGGAGCAACCAAGTAAAGCCACACTTGCTAATGCTAGAGTAGCCAATAATTTCATCTTTTTCATAATATTTTTTCCTCCTTTTATGAAAAATAGCTTAATTGATAAACGGATTATTCTTTAACAGCACCGGCTGTCGCACCTCTAACAAAATATTTTTGGAAGAGGAAGAAAATGATAACCATCGGCATTGCTGCAATTGCTGCACCAGCAACACGCAAACCAATATTCGGATTAATGTCCTGTTGTAAACTTGCAACACCTATTGTTAACGTTTGCATTTCCTTACTACGGGCCATCAATAATTGCCAAAGGTAATCATTCCATACAGAAACAAAATTAAGGATAAACAATGCACCTAAACCTGGTTTTACAATAGGCAACATCAAGCTAGAGAAAATCGTCCATTCTTTGGCCCCATCAATTTTAGCAGACTCTCGTATCGATTCGGGTATAGCCTTAAAGTAAGAATAAAGCATAAAAGTTCCAAACCCTGTCGCCAAATTAGGAACAATCATGGCTTGATAGGTATCGATCCAGCCAAAACTTTTCACAATATCAAAGAGGGGCACAATAAACGTTTCTTTAGGTACCATAATAGAAGCAATAACGATAAGAAAGAGAACTGTTCTTCCCTTAAATGGAATTTTAGAAAAGCCGTAGGCTGCTAAGGCAGAAATGAGTACACTGAGCAGTGATGTCACTGATGATACAATAAAACTATTGAAAATCCATCTTCCTGCCGGTTGACCAGCAAAAAGCTCTTGCAAATTTCCCATGTACCATTTTTCAGGTAAGATGCTAGGTGGCATTTGATAGATTTGTGTCGATGTCTTAAAAGTATTTATCATTAGCCAAAATAAGGGCAACACAAATAATATAGCTAAGATAAACACGAGAATGTTGGTCACAAGGTCATAGGTTTCCATTTTTTTGATTTTCTTAAACATAGCAACCTACCTTTCCTTGCTCTGTGTCACAAAAGATTTTAACTGTGGGATACTTAATAAAATAGCAATCACAAACATGAGGACTCCAATAGCTGAAGCAACACCCGTATTATTGTAAATAAAAGCATTTTGATACAGATAGTACATCATTGTCACAGAAGCATTATTTGGTCCACCACCTGTTAGCAACTGGATAACCACAAAAATTTTTAGAACCGCAATGATATTGATAATGGTCAAATAGGCTGTCGTTGGTTTCATCAACGGAATAATAATATAGCGGATTCGTTGCCACCGACTGGCTCCATCAATTTGTGCGGCTTCAAAGTAATCTGAGGGAAGGCCTATCATTGTAGCTAAATACAGAATAATCGCCTGCCCCACATTCCCTACAAAAGTCACAAATATAATAACTGGCATAACCGTTTTGACATCGCCTAGTAGGTTTACATTATCAATCCCAATCCTTCCCAAAACGTAGCTGATTAAGCCATTAGAGGGATTCAATAAGAAATTCCAGATGATACTCATAACAACCATGGAGACCATAACCGGTAAGTAGTAGCTTCCTCTGATAAAGGAAACATAGCGACTATTTTTGTCAAATACAGTTGTTGCCACAAATAGTGCAAAAAGGATGGTCAGCACAACAATAGCAACTACAAAAATAACCGTATTCAAAATAGACTTAACAAATGTTGCATCAGTAAATAAAGCCTCAAAGTTTGCCAAGCCTACAAAGTAAGAGTCCATGCCATAAACCTCATATAGACTCATCTTAAATCCTTTGATAACCGGATAAACGATAAACACCAACATCAATAACATTTGAGGCGCTATAAATAAATATCCAGATAACGGATTTTCTCTAACAGACGCTCTCCTGTTTTTTTTCATCAATGAACCTCCTTTTTAAGATAAAGATTATGATAGCGTTTACAGTTTCATTATAAATAGATTTAAGATATTTGACAAGGCCTCTTATAGATTTAGATTCTACTATCTTTTTTCTTGGGAAAATAAAGTCGTTTTAAAAGTACTTTCAATTCTCTAATACAATTTAATCTTAGACATAAAAAATACCCGAGACCAATTAAAGTGAACTTGGGTATTTTTCAGGAGTGTCAGCGAGAAATATAATGGTTAAAAATAGTTTCCATAATCCAGACTTGACCAAACCCAAGACTTGAAAAGCCTGCTAGTAGCAAAAGACTAAGGCCTAAGAGGAAGGTCAAACTAGTGGTATATAGCAGTGTTGTCAAGAGTAGGATAACCCCAATCATGAGGAAGGTCCAGGGAAAATGAACCCCTGCTAACACAAAAGCATTTTTTAAAATGTCTTTTATCCCCATGTCAAATCGTGTCGCAATCGGATAAGCATAGAGAAAGAGAATGGTTGCCAAAATCAAAACCGCCATGGCCAAGACTTGAATCAAGCGTGCTCCTGTCATATCCAAACGGCTGACTAAGAGCAGGTCCAAAACACAAAAACCAACAATCACCAATTCCAGTATACCTAAGCGAAGGCCAGGTTTTCCATGCTTTTTAAAAGCAGTCAGATAAGTGGGGATAATGGCCAAGCGTTTTTGCTGCTTGAGGTCAAAGAGCACCTGATAAAGGCTCATCTTGGCGATTCCAATCGTAACGATAGGTAAGCATGTCAGAAGAAAGAGGAGATTGAGAACCACCAGGTCCAAAACCCGCTCACAGGCCCGAACAAAGGCATTGTCAACTCCAAATACTGTCTTGACTATTTTTTCCGTTTTCTCGCCCATAAGGTTTCCTCTCTATTCCTTCTTTTTGAACATACGTTTCTCTAATCAATCAAGACCTTGACCACACATTTTTTGACGATTTCACCAGCATTAGCATAGACATTTGGCCGATGGGCCTCACCAGGAAAATAAATGACAAAGTGGTCAGGGTCAATCACCACATCCATCTCTCGTTCACAAGTTTCCTGACCAAAGTCGATGGAGGCATCATAGGCTTTACTAACCTCATGGTTACCAAAGCCATACTTAGTGATCTCTTTCCCCTCCAGGAGGAAATGCAGATCTAAATAATCTCTGTGAACCTCAAAGTCTGGCCCAATCTCTTTGTCTAGCGTATTCTGCTGAAGCATGAAGAAAGCTTTTTCGCCATCAATGTCGTGCTTGCCCAGCTCTAAAGCGACTAAATCAAGCTCTGCTAGAGCATCAATAGCCCCATCTAAATTGGGATGCAATCCCCTGTAAGTGCTCAGTTCTGATAATTGATCGTAAATCATAAGCTATCTCTCTTTTAAAAGCATTATCCTTTAACAGCTCCCATGGTAATCCCTTGGGTAAAGGATTTTTGGAAGATTAAGAAGACAAGGACAATCGGTACTGCCGCTAAGGCAGCCCCTGCCATGATGAGACCGTAGTTGGTCGCCATCTCAGCCTGCATGGTTGCAACCCCCAGCGAAATGGTCAGGTTTTGCCGGGAGGTCAACATGACCAATTGCATGAAATAATCATTCCAAGAGTTGATGAAAGTAAAGATAGCTAGTGCCGCAAAGCCCGGTTTGACGATAGGAAAGGCGACATTCCAGAAGGTTCGCAATTCACTACAGCCGTCAATCTTAGCAGATTCTAAGAGCTCTGTTGGGATGTTTTCTGAGAATTGTTTCATCAAGAAGACCCCAAATGGCCAGCCGACCAAGGGTAGGATAACCGCCGCCAAGGTATCATGAATACCCATGAAGTTGATGATGCGCACCAGAGGTACAAGAACAACCTGTTTTGGAAGGGCCATCGCCGCAATAAAGATAGAAAAGAGCAAGCGTTGTCCATAAAAACGTTTTTTAGCCAAAACATAACCGGCCAAGGCTGATGTCATACAGACCAAAAGCATGGTTGCTAGAGAAATAAAAATCGAATTCCACAACCATTGAAGGGCAGGGTTTTGT
Organism: Streptococcus rifensis; assembly: GCF_053203525.1. Classification (NCBI taxonomy): domain Bacteria; kingdom Bacillati; phylum Bacillota; class Bacilli; order Lactobacillales; family Streptococcaceae; genus Streptococcus; species Streptococcus rifensis. Next base: position 51,861 of record NZ_JBRUCW010000013.1, read on the forward strand.
ACTACCAATTTTTCAAAGTTTTCTAATGTTGGTTCAGCTGGCCACCACTGTGGTGGAATCTTGATGGTGGCAGGTTGAGATTTAAAGGCACCCGTCAAAATCCAGTAGAATGGAAAGATGAAAAGCACCGTCAACAACAAGAGTATGATGTTACTGATTATTCCAAAAACGGTAATCTCTTTCTTTTTCATATCCTTCCTCCTAATACTTCACGTCATCGCCCAAAATCTTGAACTGAGCATATGAAATCAAGGCAATTAAGACTGCCAAGAAAACACCCATGGTGTTGGCATAACCATATTCTGAGAGTTTAAAGGCTTTTTCGTAAAGGTAATACATCAAGGTTGATGTTGAGTAGTTTGGTCCTCCAGATGTTAAAAGTTGAATCAAGGCAAAACACTGGAAGGAGTTAATCGTTGTAATAACTGCGATGTATAGGGTTGTTGGCAAGAGCGATGGCCACTTAATATTCCAGAAAACTTGAGTCTCAGTGGCACCGTCTACACGCGCTGCCTCAACGAGGGAGTTATCAATATTTCCCAAAGCTGCAATGTAGAGAATAATCGGTTGCCCGACAGAGGTCGTCAACAAGATCATGATAATCGCCCAAAGCGCCCACTGCTTGTCTCCCAACCAGCTGATATTCTGATCAATGACGCCACCAGTCTTTAAGAGGAAGTTTAAAATCCCTGAAAGAGGATCATAGATCCATTTCCAAACAACAGTTACTGCCACACTCCCTGTAACGACTGGGAGGAAGAAGACAAAACGGTAAAAGGAACGCGTAATCACATTCTTATCATAGGTTCTTGCTGCGACAAAAAGGGAGAAGAAAACAACGACCGGAACAGAGCCAATAACGATAATGACCGTGTTAATTAACGACTTGATGAAGATTTCATCGTTAAACATACGGATGTAGTTGTCAAGTCCAATAAAAGTGAACTCTGTCATCGTGTATTTAAAGAAACTCGTCACAAATCCCATGATCATAGGCGCCAAGACAAAAACGGTAAAAAACACCAAAATCGGCGCCAAGAAGGCATAGGAGACGATGGTTTCGCGCATTCTAATTTTATTGATTCGCACGATAAATACCTCTCTATTTAGAATTTTTTCCAAAAAGGATGTGAGGTCATCTCTCTGTGTTAAACACCTTTTCCCTCATGCTCAACACAGAGAATGCGCCATCACTTAACAGAAAACCCCCTCTTCCAGCACACATAGACTGTCATGGGGAAAAGGGGGCATCGTCAGAAATTAGTTAGCTGGTTTGATTGTTGCGTTTGCTTTTTCTGTGAATGATTTCAAAGCTGCTTCTGGCTCATCATCACCGTTAGATACAGCTTGAAGAGTTGGGAACCAGAGGGTACGCATTTCAGCAAAACCATCGATAGTGTTGTAGTATGGAGAGTAGTATTGAGTCCATCCGCTGATGGTTTCCATACGTTCGTCATCATAAAGGGTACCAAATGATGTGCGAACAGGGAAAGCGCCTGTACGAACAACGTTCTTAGGACCCCATTCTTCATCGTCAGCGATGAATTGGATGAATTTCTTAGATGCTTCAACTTTAGCATCGTCTCCGTTATTAAAGACTGCAAAACCATTTACCAAGTACTCAAGAGCTGGTGTGCCATCTTCTGATGGGAATGGTACTTCAACGACTTCAACACCACTTGCTTCAAGCAATTGACCTTGGATGCCGTTTTGAGCAGGAGCCCAAAGGATTGTGTAAGAGGTTTGACCGTTCGCAAAGTTTTGGATATCTGCACCACCATCGTATTGAGAACCGTTCATGATGAGCCCTTCATCCATCCAACCTTTAACGGTTTCAAGGGCTTTAACCATCTTAGGATCGTCAGTTGTATACTTCGTTACTGCTTCATCAGTGATACTTCCGCTGTATAGGTTAGCCAAGAAAGCACGGTTACCTTGGTCACCACCTTGACCGTTAGCAAAGAGTGAACCTGGATTATAGCCTTTATCTTTCAAAGCCTTCAAGACTTTTTCAAAGTCTTCTGTTGTCCAGCCTTCTTTAACAAGGTCAAGAACCCCAGCATCTTCTAACATGGCCTTGTTCATAGCCATATAGAATGGTGCTGAACTGATTGGATACATGTAGGCTGTATCACCTGCTTTACTAGCTTGGATGATATTATCATTGTCAACATCCTTGATGTACTCATCTGTAAAGAGGTCATTCAAGTCTGCTAATTTGCCATTTTTTCCGTAAGTGATAATACGGCCTGGTGCGTCAAAGAGCACGTCTGGTGCTGTACCCGCTTCGATGGCAGTTGTGATTTTTTCAGGACCCGATGTGAAATCAATGGTTTCAAGGTTAACCTTGATATCTGGGTTCGCTTCTTCAAAGGCTGCAATAATTGCTTTTTCGTAAGTCCCTACAGCGTCGCTAGTATTTTCTTGGGTAAAGACTGGGAAGGCCCACCATGTAATTTCTGTCTTAGCACTGCCAGTGTCTTTAGCTTCTGACGATGTGCTTGTTGTTTCACCACCTGAATTACCACAGGCTGCCAAAGCCAACAAGGCTGCACCTGTTAATAGGGTACGTGCAAATTTTTTCATTTTGTTACTCCTTTAAGTAATTTTTTAATCTTAAATGTTCTCCTTTAGGGATGCCAACGATATCTTTTTCTTACCATCTATCTCATCAATCACTCCATTCTTTCTTGGTTTAGGGCTTTCTGCCCTTAGTTTAATGATGATTTAGTTGCTGCTACAAAGCGCTCTGTGATTTCTTTGGGTCGGGTAATGGCTCCGCCAACAACGATTCCTTTGACACCTAGAGCCTGAATTTCCTTGACCTGCTCTGGCGTATGGATTTTTCCTTCTGCAATCACATCAACACCTGCGTCACAGAGGGCACGAATCAGTTCAATGTCTGGACCACTTTCCTGTCGGCTGTATGAAGTGTAACCAGAGAGTGTCGTTCCAACAAAGTCGACGCCAGCTTCATAGGCCACCAAACCTTCTTCTAAAGCGCTAATATCTGCCATAAGGAGCTGGTCAGGGTATTTTTCTTTAACCTTTCGGATAAAGATCCCAATTTCTTCCCCATCATGGCGTTCTCGCTTAGTACAATCCAGTGCGATAATTGCAATATCAAGTTCAGCTAATTCATCGACCTCTTTCATGGTCGCTGTAATGAAAGGTTCTTGCGGGGGATAATCCCGTTTGATGATGCCGATAATCGGCAAGTCTGTCACAGCCTGAATTTCTTTAATATCACGGACGCTATTAGCACGAATTCCTACAGCTCCACCCTCTTCTGCAGCTTTTGCTAGAAGTGGCATGACACCACCGGCTTCCGTGTAAAGCGGTTCACCAGGAAGAGCCTGACAGGAAACGATGATGCCTCCTTGAATTTGACCAATCAGGTCTTCTTTACTTAACTTGACCATCTGGTCCCTCACTTTCTTGTTTAATTTAATATATGATAGCGTTTACAATATTATTATAAAAAAAGGAATTTCATTTGACAATACCATTCCGTCATTTAGATTTTACAATCAAAAAGTTTTAAATTTTAAAAAATATTGAAAGTACTTTCAAGGTCCTTTAAAAACCTTGCGGCTGTTTGAGAGCGTAGACAAACCCTGTTTTCTGTGTTAATGATCTTCAAAAGTTTAGCTAATGATTTAAAATAATGGATATTTTGCGAGCGAGGCGAGCAAAAACGGAAACTTTCCGCTGTGATAAAAGTGCCTGAAACGCAATAGTTTCAGGCACTCGGAAGTTTTGGGGTGAAAGAGTCCAGTGGAGTAAAAAGGTTCAGTGAACCTTTTTAGCCCGTCTTCTAAAAAATAGGAAAAGACGGTTAGGTCTGAGTTTGGAGATAGAAAAGCGAAGACGGCTCAAAACTAAGATTTACTTTACCTGTCTGAGAGACTGGTAAAGGTAGGAAATAGAACACAAGATAGCTTGAAACAGATGTCCGAAGGGAGTCGCTACCGTCTGTTAAAACGATCCAGTGGATCGTTTTAAGTTTGAGCCTGAAAACTAGAAAGCGAAAAACCTAAGAAAAGTTTCAAAAATAACTTTGTCTTCAGTCTGACACTCTTTCGGCTGTTTTTAGAGAGTGTCAGTATTCCATTTGTTTGAAATAGTTAAGGGTAAAAAAGGTAAGAATAGAAGCATAAAGAAAAGTTACTAACCCCGAATGTCCTAGGGCTGTCCATAAGCTCATCCCTTCCCAAAGTTTATCTGATAAGCCTGTTGGCGTGAGATAGATAAAGCCAAAAACGTTCAATAATGTTGTTCCTAGACTATAGGTAAAGGCTAACACCATGGTAAGCCCTACACCTGAGTATAGAGAAGCGCAGGCTGCAATTAAAATACAAAGGATACTGTCAAAAATGAAACCGGAAAGCGTATAAACAAAGTTCGAGAAAGAGAGTGGATCTGTGTCATCCATTAATTTTGTGCTATAAATATCTGGAATCTGAATCAATCGACCGTAGTAGACTGCTAAAAGGGTCAACGTGAAAATACCTAGAAAAATCAGTACCAAGACAAAGAGACTGGTCAATTTTGCCCAAAAGATATCCTTTCGCTTAATGTCCTTGTAGAGATACATGGTATGACTGTCCGCCTCCCCCCTAAAGACTGTAAACGTGAGATAGAAGAGCGCAAGAACAGGTACCACCAGGTCATATACAAAGCTCAATATGATTGCAAAAGCAACATTATAGGTAAATAAAGAATCTGTTACTCCTGGTTTCAAGAAATTAGATTCTTCCGGTAAGAAACTCGCAAATAATAGGAGGGCTGGATAGAGAAGAGCAAAAGCAAGGTAAATCTTAGTCTCTTTTCTCTTCCAGATACTTTCAAAGACTGGTTTAAAAATAGTTCCCATCATTATTCTCCTCGACTAAACATTTCTTTGAGATGGTTTTCTTTGATGTCTAGGCTTTCAATCCATTGATTAGTAGACAGATAAGCAAGGACAGCATTAACTTCTTCTGCAGTAGCTTTTGTCGAAATCTCAAGCCTTCCATCTGCTATGTGGACATGGTCAGTCTCATAAGCTAACAGGGCTACTAGGTCCGCACCGCTGGTGACCTTAATCAGTACACTTGGGGCGGACTGGCCACCAAAGGCATCTGCCAACTGTCCCTTATCAATGTAGTAATAACGCTCACAGAGAGCTTCCAATTCACCCAACTGATGACTGGAAATAAGCATCGAAATCTGACGCTCCTGAGACCAAGTTTTTAGAATATCAATCAGTTTTTGCACACCAATTGGATCCAATCCTACAAAAGGTTCATCCAATATGAGAAAATCAGGTTCTGCCACCATAGCAATCGCAAGGGCTGTGCGTTGCTTCATCCCAAAGGAGAAACCTTTGGGTTTACGGTTTCGCGCATCCCAGAGTTCCAAAAGCTTAAGGGTCTTTTCGATATTGGGAAACAAGTCCTTCTTGTCATGCAATTTCAGGTAAAACTTGAGATTATCCACTACTGTCATTTCAGGATAAAAGACAGGATCAATCATGATACCAAAGTCTTTGAGCAGGTTATCTGCTGTGTGAATATCCACACCTTCATAGGTAATGGTCCCAGAAGTCGGCTTAAGGGACTTAGCCATCAATTTCATCAAGGTTGATTTTCCTGCGCCATTTTTTCCAATCAGACCGACGATCTCACCTTTTTGAATTTCAAGACTGACATCCTTTAAGGAATAGAAGTCATTCCCTGCGAATTGTTTTGAAAGATTCTCGATTGTTAACATGTTCAGATTCTCCATTTCCTAATATTCGATACGGTTAAAGTGTTTGCGAGCTGACCCGTAAGACAACCCTAAGTAGAGAAGACTAATCCCTAGACTAATGGCTAGAGCTGCTCCAAAGTTTAACCTGCCCAATAGCCTAGGATAGGTATTTGGAAATACATAGCGAAAGCCATTGAGCAGAGGAGCAGTTTGTGCCACAATATTAAAAAGGGCACCTGTCAGTACAGCCGCTAAGGTAGAACGCTTGATAGAAACAGCAGCCACCAAAGTGATCAAGATAAAATGTAAAGCTGTAATGGTCAAGAGTTGCAATATAAGCCTATCGGCTTGGCTAGTCGGTAAAAAGTGAAAGCCTGTCTTTGGCGCCGCATAGATGACATACGTTGCAAAAGTTGCTAGGAAAGTTCCCACCCAATAGATGCCATAAACAGCATAAAGACTCATTAATTTGGCATTGAAAATACTGGCACGTTTAAGGTCTTTGTAGAGAAACAGCTGGCCCGAGTTAATCTCATCTCGAAAAACAGATGAAACGATAAAACCAATGATCAAAGCTGGGAGGACCAGTTGGTACTGGGTCTCAATGGCACCTGCAAAGAAATTGAAAAAGCTAGCATAAATATCTTGACTTGTCTGCTGGTCACTGACCCCTGTTAAAACCGGGGTCACAATGGGTAAAATCATAAAACCAAGTAAAATATTGACATCCCGTCTCTTAAAGACAGAGGGGAAAACGGATGAGAGTAGTTTCATAGGAGCTCCTTAAAGTATTTCTAGATTTTTTAAGTATCAGAAGAGCTGTTCCTGATGACTCAAGTATAGCTCAGAAAACTCAAAAACCGTCCACGATGTCATGAACGGTAGTTTATTTATAATGAATGGTTCCTTTTTGACACTTGAAAGAGACTTTAGAGCATTAAGGTTTGCTTGAAGCGATGATTATAACTCTGGGTTTCAAGACTAGCTTCTGGGTACTTGGCCAAAAGTGACTTGACATTGGCCAGTCCAATCCCACGCTCTTGCCCTTTGCTGGACTGGCCATAGGCATAGATAGACTTGACATTAACACGCTCTTCCTGACAGCTATTTTCTAGTATCAGAAGCGTCTTTTGCCCCTCCTGAAAATACGCCACCGACAAGAATGGGTCCTCTGATTGTTCTGCTGCTTCAATAGCATTGTCCAAGAATATGGAAAGGATCGTCACCAAATCCAAGAGTTCTATATCAGGCTCACCGATAGGCTCAGGGATTTCAACCGTCAAAGCAACCCCCTTGCTCTCGGCCTCCATTAATTTGGCTGAAAAAATGCTTTTAAGGGCTGTATTGGTCAGATTGGCAAGATTAGCAATGTCAAACTTACTACTATAAAAGGCACGATCTGAGCGAGCCAGGACGGTTTCATAAACCTGCTTGGCTCCTGCCAAGTCCTCCTTATTAAAGGCCTCATTGAGACTGGTCAGGACATTGGTGTAATCATGGCGAAAAGAGCGTAAGTCTCGGTAGAGAGACTCCACATGCTGGCTATAATTAGCTAAGGCAGCTACTTGCTGATCCTTACTCCGTTGTAATTCCAAGTCCTGATATTCCTTGGCCTTGTAATTGAGGTATAGTAAAACAGTAAAAAAGAGGTAAAGGTAGACCTTAAAGAGGTCTAGACTACTTGTTGTATTCTCGGTTTGAAAAGTGAAAATAAAATCCTGCACCTCTCCACTCAGAGCCAGTATTGGATAAACCACTAAGACGTAGACTAACAAAGCTCCATTTATCAAAAGAGACGCTTTTTGACCAATCTGATGCTGAAAAATACTCGACAAAGTGATAAAGTTCAGCCGTAACACCTTGCTAAAGAGCCAACCGACTGGTAAAAAGAAAGCAATAAAGATAAGAGAGATCAAGGTTACTGGCCAATAGGACTCTCGAGCTATCAAAATCAAATACAAGCTCTCATCAATATGAGTCAATCGTTGGAAGATATCCACAAGGACAAAGGGCAAGAGACCATAGAAAAGGTACTGAGACAAACTCCACCGAGGACGAAAAACAATTGCAGCCACCAGTGGCAAAATCAGTGGAGCGATTAACCTTGCTCCTTCAATATGCAAGAGATGCAGTCCAGTAACGACGAGAACTAACCCAATTGTCTTTGTCAGAGACAGTTTGAGATTACTGACGTTTTTAAAGGTTATTATTTTAACCAACCAGTCCACAAAAATAACGAGAAAAGGGTGTAATAGACTCATTTTCCAATCCTCTCAATCAAGCCCTTGAGTTTCATCCGTGACACTAAACAGAAATCATCATTTTCAAAATGCACTGTAAACTGCTTACGGTCAACACGGGTCACATTGGCAGGATTGACCACATAGGCCCTGTGGGTCTGATAAAGTCGCTCATCAATCTTGGCGATTTCAGAAACCTTACCGTAAAATTCTAGGGTGCCTGTCCGACTGGTCAAGATAACCTTGTGTACCGTAGACGATGTCTCAAAATAGAGGATATCCGAAAAGGCCACCTGAACATGAGCATGCTCATTCTTAAAGACAAAGGCATCTTGGCTAACCGTCTGACTGATATTGCTGTAGGCATGAGTCAGTACAGAGCTGACAGCTTCTTGGTAATCCTCCTCAGACAAGCCTTTATCAATAAAATCCAGAGCAGATACCCGATACTTGTAGGTCAAGGGCATAAACTCCGAATGCGTGGTCACAAAGACGATGACTGCATGAGGATCTCTTGCTCGGATCTCTCTAGCAATTTCCATACCTTTCTTTTCTTCCCCCTTAATCTCGATGTCCAAAAAGAAAAATTGATGGTCTCCCGTCTCTGTGATAGCCTCTAACAGCTGCTGAGGTTTGCCGAAGATTTCTAATTTTTTGTAGCGTATTTGTCCCGATTTAGCCGTCTTAGTAATCGCTTTTTCTAAACGCCCCTGCTGTAAAAAATCATCTTCTAAAATAAAAATTGATAACATAATGACTCCATTCGTGACTCTATGGCTACATTTATGACCCGACAGAAACACCTGAACTTGCTTCTGCTAGCTTCTATAGCGAAAAGAGTCACCTACAATCTATCCCCTTCAACCTCTCTGGTATACAACTCATCTTGTAAACTGACTGATTAACAATTTACATCAGAAAGCACCCCATAAAATACTAAACAGACTACCTCATTATTATACCGTTAACGACCAGAAAACTTGTTCCTATTTTATCATAATTGGCGAGGGAAGAAAAGACTGGCCAGCTATTGAGATCGCTCAATCTATTCGCCTCCAAAATCCGACGTCTCCCATCATCTTAATGACCAATCAATTTAACTACCCACTCTTCTATCGATCCCATCTCAGCCTGCTTTCTATCATTGACTTAGACTATCCTTTTGATGAGCTAACCGATTGTCTTTTCTATCTCAGCAGTGACATGTTTCCAGATTAGAGCAGCGAGCAAAGGGCAAGATTGAGATGGGATTGGTTGTCGTGGCCAATAATCTCCCTTATACAACAAACAATCGCATCAACCTAAAAAGAGAGACTCACCGAAAAGTGAATCTCTCTTTTTGAGCGAAAACTAGTTGTGTCTCGCTTCTTATCTGTGGTTATTGCTTATTCAAAATGGTCAAAGTTTCAATCAAGCTATCAGTATGCACTTCAATAGTGTCACCGGTTGCTTTAATTTTAACTTCAACGATGCCTTCTGCTGCTTTTTTACCGACCGTAACACGGATTGGAAGACCGATAAGGTCGCTGTCTGAGAATTTGACACCGACACGCTCATTACGGTCATCCGTCAAAACTTGGTAACCTGCTTTTTGAAGGTTCGCCTCAATAGTTGCTGTCACAGCATTTGACGCTTGGTCCTTGCTGTTGACCTCAACCACATGCACATCATAAGGCGCTAATTCTTTCGGGAAGTTGATCCCCCAAGCATAACGGTACTCGCCCTTAGGTGTCTTGTTGACAAAGAGGCGGGCATGCTGTTCTAGGACAGCCGAAAGCAGGCGGCTAACACCGATACCGTAACACCCCATGATCATTGGGATGGCACGGCCATTCTCATCCAAAACAAGACCATTCATGCTCTCGGTATAGCGTGTGCCCAGTTTGAAGATGTGCCCAATTTCAATACCACGGGCAAACTTAAGAATGCCTTTACCATCTGGTGATGGCTCACCTTCACGCACTTCGCGGAGGTCAACGTATTCAGCCTTGAAATCACGCTCTGGGTTCACCCCTGTCAAGTGGTAGCCATCTTCATTGGCACCAACCACCACATTAGCCACATCCTTGACACGACGGTCAGCAACGATGCGTGTGCCTTCTGGCAGACCAACCGGACCAAGTGAGCCAAAATCTGCTCCAAAGAAAGCCTTAGCTTCTGCATCTGTTGCTGGCTCCAAGATACCAGCTGCCAAGTGATTTTTAAGTTTCACGTCATTGAGCTGGTCATTGCCTACCATAAGAGCAACAACTGGCTCACCATCAGCCGTAAGAAGCAAGGTTTTAACGGTCTGTGCTTGGTCCACACCGAGGAAGGCTGCGACCTCATCAATCGATTTACAGTTTGGTGTTTCCACCTTGACTAATGCTTCTTGAGCCACCACTTTATTGGCTGGCTTGTAAAAGTCCGTAGCCATCTCAAGGTTGGCTGCATAATCCGATTCGCTCGAGTAAGCAATTGTGTCTTCCCCTGAGACAGACCAACTGAGGAGCTCTGCTTTGATTGCTTCCAAGACATCTTCAGGTAGCTCATCAAAGTTAGCGACAGACTTGTCTAACACCACCCAGTGAGATAGGTCTGTGCGGTCTGGGGTAATAGCCATAAATTCTTGACTATCCTTCCCACCCATGGCGCCACCATCACCAATAATAGCCTTGTAGTCTAGACCAGCTCGGTCAAAGATATTTTCATAGGCTTGCTTGTGGTCTAAATAACTCTGATCCAAACTCTCATAATCTGCATGGAAACTGTAAGAATCCTTCATAATGAACTCACGTGTCCGCAAAAGACCATTACGTGGGCGTTTTTCGTTACGGTACTTGGCCTGAATTTGATAAAGTGTCAAAGGCAATTGCTTGTAGGACTTGACCGAATCACGGACGATGGCAGTCAAGGTTTCTTCATGGGTCGGTCCCATGATAAACTCTGTGCCTTCACTGTTTTTAAGTTTGAAAAGGTCATCGCCATAAGTCTCATAACGGCCAGATTCTTTCCAGAGTTCTGAAGTAATCATAGCTGGCGCCAACATTTCAACCGCGCCAATCGCGTCAAATTCTTCTCGGATAATGGTCTTGATTTTTTCAATCACTCGGTTAGCAAGGGGCAAATAAGTATAACTCCCTGCTGAAATCTGACGAACATAGCCGGCACGGAGCATCAAGGCATGGCTGATAACCGAAGCATCGCTTGGCATTTCGCGAAGCGTTGGGATCAGCATTTTTGATTGTTTCATGAATAGTATTTCCTTTTTTATAATTATTAAATAGACGAATCGACCCTAGAAAAGGCGCATAATATCGTTCCAAGTAACCGCAATCATGAGCAAGATCATAAAGATTGCTCCGACCACTGTTACAGTACTTTCGACTTCCTTTTTAAGAGGTTTGCGACGGATAGCCTCAAGGATATTGAGGACAATCTTACCTCCGTCCAGAGCTGGGATTGGGATCAGGTTTACAATTCCCAGATTAATCGACAAGAGCGCAAGGAGGTGTAAAATACTTTCAAATCCACCCTTGACCGCCTCAGAGCTCACTTGGAAAATAGCAACGGGTCCACCTAATTGATCTAGACTCGGTCGAACCAACAGATTTTTAAGGGCATCTAAAATCGCAAAGGCCGCATTCCAAGAACTGGTTAAGCCCCCGACTAATTTGTCAACCAAGCCCGTCTTCATACCCGGCTGGACCCCAATATAGTAAGCCCCATCTTCCTCAATAGGCACAACCGTCGCTATTTTGGTCTGCCCATTGCGTTCATAGGTCACCTCAAGGGTCATCTCACCTGTCGCATTCTCAGTTGAAGCTGTCACCGCTTGGACAACACTGTCCCAATCGGTGACGGCATAGTCTCCGATTTGAGTGATAGCATCACCAGTCTCTATGCCTGCTCTTGCAATTGCGCCATCTTCCACCACACGCAGTTGATTGGTTTGCGTATCGACAACACCTCCCTGCATAAACACTAAGAGGGTAAAGACAATGATCCCTAAAATAAAGTTATTCATAGGGCCTGCAAAGTTGGTCATGATTCGCCCAGGCAAACTGGCATTTTGATATTGAACATCCAGAGGGGCAATCCGTACATCTGTCCCATCTTCTTCGACAATCGTCGCGTCATGATGAACAGGATAAGTTATCGTCTCATCAATAACCAGACCAGTCACTTCAAGTTTGTCTTCCAAATCGTAACTGGTAATATTCATGGGAAGACTGGTCATATCAACCTGTTTTTGAGACAGGTTAATGCGTGTCACCACTCCTTCTTCACTGAGAGTCAGGCTGGCTGCCTGTCCAGTCTTGATTTCAGTTGTATCTTCCCCCCAGCCTGCCATGCGGACATAGCCACCGACAGGCAAGATACGAATGGTATAAAGCGTCCCATCTTCTCCACGATGCGAGAAAATCTTAGGCCCCATCCCAATCGCAAACTCACGCACCAGAATGCCAGCCTTTTTGGCAAAATAGAAATGGCCAAATTCGTGAATCACCACGATAAGGCCAAAAATAAATAAAAATGCTAAAGCGTTTAAAATCAACGAAACTTACCTATCCTTTCTGCCTTAGAAAAGGCCGAAGAAATGCATAATGGGAAAAACAAAAATTAGGGAGTCAAAGCGATCCAAAATACCACCGTGACCTGGAATGACACGACCTGAATCCTTAACCCCATAATGACGTTTGAGAGCTGACTCAACCAAATCACCAAACTGAGCAAAGGCTGAGAAAACAGCTACCAGAAGCAACATAACCACATAAGAGTAACCTGCCTTCACACTAGGGAAAAAAATAAGATAAATTCCTGCGAAGATTAAAGCTGAGATAATGCCACCAAGAAAACCCTCTACCGTTTTTTTAGGCGAAACGCGCAATGCTAATGGACGACGGCCAAATTGACGCCCGACAAGATAGGCGCCACTATCGGTCACCCAGACCAAACAGAGAGCAAAGAAGAGGACCTCACGACTACTCATCTGAGCTAGCAAGAGAGCATGAAAGCCTAGACCCACATACACACTTGATGCGATTGGGTAAACCGCATCATCAAAAGTATAATCTCCAAATTGAATAACCGTAGCGCCTAAAATAACAAGCACCACGATGGAAAAGGCAGCATAATTACCACCTGTTGGTAAAAAAGGCAAATACTGTTCCAAAGGTAAGGTCAAAAGCAAGACTCCAAACATGGAAAGAACACCCTCCACCGAGGTCGGTGCAATCTGACGCATTTTTAAGAGTTCAGTCACTGCAACAACGGCCAAGAAACCGACCACTAGTTGTGAGAAAACACCACCAAACCACATAATTGGAACAAACAGAGCCAACGCAATACCGCCAAAAATAACGCGTTTCTGTAAATCTTTCATTTCATATCTCCTTTAGTTTCCCTAAATACCACCGAAGCGACGCTTCCGTTTGTTATAGGCCACAATGGCATCTCGAAAGGCTGCTTCATCAAAGTCAGGCCAGAGCACATCTGTGAAATAGAGCTCACTGTAGGCTGCCTGCCATGGTAAAAAATTACTCAATCGTAACTCCCCACTGGTCCGAATGATCAGATCTGGATCACGCAAGGTGCGAGGAAGGCTACGCGTTTGCAACTGATCCGAGATTAATTGCTCATCGATGTCGTCAGGGTTGTATTTGGCATCCAAAACATCCTGGGCAATCTGCTGCACCGCAGCAATAATTTCTGCACGGCCCCCATAATTGAGTGCAAAATTGAGGATAAGTCCTGTATTTAACTTGGTTAATTCTTCTGCTTTTTTGAGGGCGGAATGGGTCCCTGCTGGCAAACGATCCGTTTCCCCAATCATTTGAATTTTCACGTTGTTTTTATGAAGCTCTGGTACGTATTTATCGTAGAAATCCACTGGTAAACTCATAATAAAGGAAACTTCTGACTCTGGCCGAGACCAATTTTCAGTCGAAAAAGCATAAACCGTTAGGACCTGAACACCCATGTCGTTGGCAGCCTTTGCGACCTTATGGAGGGCCTCCATACCGGCCTTGTGCCCCATAATACGGGGTTGCATCCTTTTTTTAGCCCAACGCCCATTGCCGTCCATAATCACACCAACATGGTTTGGCACAACCTGTGGAACTTCCACCCGTGATTTTTGATTAAATTGAAATTTGAACATGTTCTTTTCCCGAAAATAGTATAATACGTCTCATTATACCACATCTTTGCCTAAAGAAAAAGCCAAGACCACCGTTCAAACACGGTCAGGCTTGGCTTTCAAAGATTTATTCTTCGATGATGGACTCTTCAGAAGACACAACCTCATCTGATACAGCGGTCTCAACAGGCTCTGCTGGTGACAGACTGTCCACTGCACCTGAGATAACGGTGCGAATTGCAGCACGCTCAAAGGTCAGGTAAACACCATCGATGTCAAGGGTTACTGTATTTACTTCAGTGTCAATGCTATCAACCACACCATATAACCCACCGATAGTCACCACCTTGTCCCCTGTTTTCATCCTGTTAAGCATGTCAAGACGGGCCTGTTGTTGTTTTTTCTGGCCACGCGCTGTAAAGAACATCATCCCTACCATTAAGGCCAACATAATTAAAAGTGAATAATTCATTATTTCCTCCTCAAACACAGCTTTCTGTGAGTATTTCTGCTATTATAGCAAATTTTAAAGCGTTTTAAAAGCCTAGGCTGTTAATTCTTCTAATTTATATCATTCGAAAGTGATAATGTCCTAGTTAGGTCGAAGGTAAAAATGTCCCATCTGTTATTCTAGTATCATGCAAAGGATAGACTTAACCATGACAGAAACAAGAAAATACCAGACCATTAAGGCTG
>NZ_JBRUCW010000014.1:0-66153 GCF_053203525.1 Streptococcus rifensis
TGACTGTTTCAGCTATGCGGGGGTGGGAGTGAGAAGGTCTGGGGATAGACCTTCTCAGCCCTAACCTAAAAATGAAAAAGGGAGGGAAATCGAACCTATTCGGTTACCGATTTTTGTCCCACTCCCTAACCCTTAGAAAATGCCTCTACCACCTCGGCTCTGCTTCAAAGGTCCATTGGCGACGCCATGAGTGGGTTTCGCCAGGTGCAATGGCAATGGTCTGAATGATTTCAGGACTGACGATATGATCCGTCGCCCAGAGGAGCAGGCTACTTGGCTCGACGGTGTCTAGACCCGTCACGCTAGCCTTAGCCCCCTTGTGGAGGAGTTTCCAAGTAAAGGCGTCCTTGGCTGTATGGCCTTTCGTTGATAAGACACTGAGGGAGACATCTGTCTCACAGTTTTTAAAAACAATGGCCTTACCATCTGCAACAAAGTTATTGTGGTCATAGCCACCAAAGCCTTCAAGGCCCTCGTGACCCAAGTTAGGCATATCTGGCAATTCCAACCGGTAGTCGGGTGAAATGGCCATGCCATCAATACTGAGAAAATTGTGGCAGTATTCCTCTGTCGTGATCACTTTGTCACCCACATTGGTCAAGCTCGCTTCAAGGATCAGTGTGTTGTCCTCGATGCGAATCATCTTGGTGCTTTCTACCGCAATCCCTTGACAAGGAACAGCCGCTGTCTGAAAGGTCACACTCGTTGCTGTTGCTTCATAGGTGACGGGGTAGGGTTTAACTTCCTGGTATTTGTGGGCAAATTGGTAGCCCAGTTCTGAGTCCTGCTTAATGAGTCCAACACCCAGTTTTGGGAAATAATCCCCCACGGCGACACCCGTAGCAAAATCTCCGCTAAACTCGCAGCACAATCCCCTGCCACCAGATGACAAATGACGCAGGTTCATCGGTTCATTGGCCCCAAAATGGGTGTCCCCATCCAGCGTCACATCAGAAATAAAGCCCGCGCGATCAAAGCGGAAGGTATCATTTGGGCGTTCGCCAGGCTCTGCAATCTCAACCCGCAACCGCTCATTGCTCAAAAGGATCATAAAGACCTCCTTAAAAAATAATAACAACTTAATTTCCCAAAGCAAACCTATTCGCAAAATACTCTGAAATCATGAGCCGATGCTTGTCAAAAACAGGCTCCAAGTGAGCAATCTCTTCTTGGGAGAAAAAACATACTTCTAGCGTTTCCTCATTGTGAAAACCTGCAATATCATAGGCCCCAGTCGCCTCAACCTCGTAAAGAATAACCACCGTCTGAGCCACATCGCCATTGGGATAGGAGGACACGTCCTTGGTGTAGACATTAAGCAAGCGCTTGGCTTTGACGCGAATGCCCGTCTCTTCGTAAAATTCCCGTTCACAGGCATCGACCGAACTCTCACCGAGTTCCATCGCGCCTCCCGGAAGTCCCCAGGAACCTTTATCCCTGCGTCTTTGGAGTAATATCTTGCCCTCCTTATCTGCTAGGACGCCGCCTGCAAAATTGAGCAAAATCTTATCATGTCCCACCTTAGAACGGATATAAGAAATATAATCTTCAGTCATCATAACTCCTTTTCTTAAAAATTATTATATCATATTTAAAGATAGGCAGGGACTTAAAACCGAAAAACCCAATTGGCCACGAAGGAGCAACTGGGCTGTTAATAGCCTTCAACTTAATTCTTCAGCTTCACACAAAAGGCATCCCAAGGTTGCAATTTCCTGTCGGCGATTGCTTTGGCTTCATCGGTATTGCTAATCACTGTTTCAGCCATCGCAACATCCACATCGAAGTCTTGGACCTGACCGGAGAAGTTCATGACCACCAGGTAGGTTGCATCTGGCATCACCCGTTTGTAGGCCACTACCTTATCTGCTGTATCCACCAGTTTAAAGTCTGCATCCACCAACCAATCCTGCTCTTTGCGAAGGGCTACTAGTTTTTGATAGGTATAAAATATGGAATCTGGATCAGCCAGTGCTGCTTCAACGTTAATGGTCTTGTAACTTGGATTACTTTGTAACCACGGCGTTCCTGTTGTAAAGCCACCGTGCTCGGTCGCATCCCATTGCATGGGAGTCCGAGCATTGTCACGACCAATCATGCGAATGCTGTCCATAACTTCTTCCATGGTTTTGCCGTTCTCAAGAGCTTCCTTGGCATAGTTCAAGGATTCAATATCCTGTACATCTGACAAGTCCTTAAATGGGTAATTGATCATGCCAATCTCGTCACCTTGATAGATGTAAGGTGTTCCCCTCATCAAATGAAGCACAATGGCCAAAGCTTTGGCTGATTTAACACGGTATTCCCCACTATCACCCCAGTTGGACAGGGCTCTTGGCAAATCGTGGTTGTCCCAGAAAAGCGAATTCCAGCCTTGACCCAATCCCAATTCCGTCTGCCATTTGGCAAAGATCTCTTTGAGTTTTGGCACATCCAATTCTTCTTCAAACTCCCATTTTGGGGCATCGGGTTTGTGTTGCAAGCCAATGTGCTCAAATTGGAAGACCATGGACAATTCTTGGTTGTCAGGATTGGAGTATTGTTTGGCAATGTCTGGTGTGGCACCCCACGTTTCCCCAACCGTTAACAAGTCGTGTTTGCCAAAGGTCGCCTGGTTCATTTCCTTCAAATAATCATGCAGTTTTGGACCGTTACTTGTGATTTCTTGATCCGGCAATTTCCCAATCAAGTCAATAACGTCCATACGGAAACCGCCGATTCCCTTGTCAATCCAGAAATTCATCATGTCGTAGACTTTTTGGCGCACTTCTTCATTTTCCCAGTTCAAATCCGGCTGTTTTTTACTAAAGAGATGGAGGTAGTACTGGCCAGAAGCCTTATCGTATTCCCAAGCAGAGCCACTAAAGGCAGAGGTCAAGTTATTGGGTTGGTCCCGCCAGATATAATAATCGCGTTTTAGACTATTGGGCACATCCCGGGCTTCGACAAACCAAGCATGCTCATCAGAAGTATGGTTGACAACCAAATCCATGACAATCTTAATGCCACGCGCATTGGCTTCATCTAGGAATTCTTCCATATCCGCCATGTTACCAAAGATGTCTGCTATATCTTCATAATCTGAAATGTCATAACCATTGTCGTCCATTGGAGACTGGTATACAGGAGACAACCAAATGGCTGTAATCCCCAATTTCTCCAAATAATCCAATTTGCTGGTAATCCCTTTTAAGTCACCAATCCCGTCCCCATTACTATCCATATAGGATTTTGGGTAAATCTGGTAAATCGTCGCTTTGTGCCACCAATGTTTTTGCATGTTTTTCTCCCTTATTTTGATGAAAGCCTTTTTTAATAGTAGATAGTATTTTACATAAGCAATATACCACAAAACCTAACAATGTCAACCATCTTTCTAACGATGTTTTTCAATCTTATTCACTCATTTTCTGAAAATCTCGTAAAAAGTCTAAAAATTCTTAAAAAAGTTTCTATTCGCTCTTTTCATCTGAAGCATTTAGCGCTATAATAGAGATACTTTTTAGTTAAGGACGTTTAGATTATGAAAAAAAGTTTTATTCATCAGCAAGAAGAAATATCATTTGTTAAAAACACCTTCACCCAATACCTAAAGGATAAGTTGGAAATTGTCGAGGTTCAAGGACCAATTCTTAGCCGTGTCGGCGATGGGATGCAGGACAATCTCTCTGGGATTGAACACCCTGTTTCTGTTAATGTGAAGCTCATTCCTGAGCATACCTTTGAGGTGGTTCATTCCCTAGCCAAGTGGAAACGGCATACCTTAGCTCGCTTTGGTTTTAACGACGGGGAAGGTCTCTTTGTTCACATGAAGGCTCTGCGCCCAGATGAGGATGACTTGGATCCGACCCACTCTGTCTATGTTGATCAATGGGACTGGGAGAAAGTGATTCCAAATGGCCAACGTAACCTCGCCTACCTCAAAGAAACCGTAGAACAAATCTACAAAGCCATCCGTCTAACGGAGCTAGCTGTTGAGGCCCGTTATGATATCGAATCTGTTCTTCCCAAACAAATTACCTTTATCCATACTGAGGAATTAGTCGAGCGCTATCCTCACCTCACACCTAAAGAACGCGAAAATGCCATTTCAAAAGAATACGGTGCTGTGTTTCTGATTGGCATTGGAGGGGAGTTAGCCGATGGCCAGCCTCACGACGGCCGAGCCCCTGACTATGATGACTGGACAACGCCAACGGAAAATGGTTATAAAGGTCTTAATGGAGATATTCTAGTCTGGAATGAGGCGCTTGGCTCAGCCTTTGAGTTGTCTTCTATGGGAATCCGTGTGGACGAAGATGCACTTAAGCGCCAATGTGCCATCAAAGATGACATGGACCGTCTTGAACTGGAGTGGCACCGTGCTCTCTTAAATGGTCTCTTTCCTCTGTCCATCGGTGGCGGTATTGGCCAATCACGTTTAGCCATGTTCCTTCTTCGGAAAAAACATATCGGCGAAGTGCAATCCAGCGTTTGGCCTAAGGCTGTCCGTGAAGAGTTTGAAAATATTTTATAGTGCTATATAGAAACGACAAGACCCTCCCTGTTTTCACGAACAGGGAGGGTCTTTCATGTTTATAGGTGGCTAAAGGCCTAATATTCTTTTTCGTTGTAACCAAAGTCAGCCAAATCCAGCTTTTTATCCCGCCAATTTTTCTTAACCTTGACCCAGGTTTCTAAAAAGACCTTGTCGCCCAACATGAGCTCGATGTCTCGGCGAGCCATGGTTCCAATCTTTTTGAGCA
Source organism: Streptococcus rifensis (assembly GCF_053203525.1). Taxonomy (NCBI): domain Bacteria; kingdom Bacillati; phylum Bacillota; class Bacilli; order Lactobacillales; family Streptococcaceae; genus Streptococcus; species Streptococcus rifensis. Next base: position 4,746 of record NZ_JBRUCW010000014.1, read on the forward strand.
TGCTGCCTTGTTTCCCGATGACAATGCCTTTTTGGCTGTCGCGCTCAACCATGATGGTCGCACGGATATGTACCTTATCGGTCTCTTCATCCCGTTTCATAGAATCAATGACGACTGCGACTGAATGCGGGATCTCCTCACGTGTTAAGTGAAGAACCTTTTCACGGATCATTTCAGACACTAGGAAACGCTCTGGATGGTCCGTGATTTGATCTTCTGGGAAGTACTGGAAGCCTTCTTCCAGATTGTCCTTGAGGATTTCCATGAGGCGATTGACATTATTACCTTGAGTAGCTGAAATTGGGACGATTTCCTTGAAGTCCATTTGCTTGCGGAAGTCATCAATCTGCTCTAATAGCTGATCTGGATGAACCTTGTCAATTTTATTGACAACGAGGATCACTGGAATTTTCGCCGCCTTGAGACGCTCGATGATCATATCATCTCCCTTGCCACGTGCCTCGTCAGCTGGCACCATAAAGAGAACTGTTTCCACCTCACGCAGGGTTGAATAAGCCGACTCAACCATGAAATCCCCAAGAGCTGTCTTGGGCTTGTGGATTCCAGGCGTATCGATAAAGACGATTTGCTCCGTATCGGTCGTATAAATGCCCATAATCTTATTACGAGTCGTCTGAGCCTTATCGCTCATGATGGCGATTTTCTGACCCATAACATAGTTTAAAAAGGTAGATTTGCCGACATTTGGCCGGCCTAAGATAGCTACAAAGCCTGATTTAAAACTCATCCAATTGATTAAAGGCGATTGACCGCCTCTTCCTTTCTATTGTCTAAAAGAGTAACTGCCAAATTTTTGGCAAAAAGATAATAGACCCTGTTACAAGAGCATAACCTGATACAAAAAGAACTGCTGCTGCGGCCATATCTTTAGCATTTTTGGCCAACATGGAAAAGTGATAATCACTAGCCAAGTCAACCACGTTTTCAATGGCTGAATTGACAATCTCAAATGCGATAACTAGACTAACGGCCAATAATAAGAACAGCCACTCCGTCGAGGACACCCGAAAAAGCAAGCCTAAAAGAATGACCAGAACAGCTGAAACCGCATGTTTTTTCATGTTTCGCTCTTCCTTGAAGGCAGTGTATAAGCCTGTCAGAGCAAACTCCATGCTGGTTAGAAGGTCACGGTTTTTCCATTTTTTGCGTTGGTTGTTTCTATCTTGATAGTCCATAGGCACTTAATATTTCTTCTTGGAGGCCAAACATTTCAGCCTCTTCTTCTGGAGTATAGTGGTCGTAGCCATTGATGTGTAAGAAACCATGCACAGCGAGAAAACCCATTTCCCGCTCTATACTGTGTCCATAGTTTTCGGCCTGTTCTCTGGCTTTATCAACCGAGATGTATAGTTCACCAATGTAGCTGTCAAATTCTGCCATCATCTCAGCCAAGGCAGGATTGTCCAAAACATCAGCCTCATCAAAAACGATATCCGATTCCGGTTTGTATTCAAGACTGACCACATCTGTCGGTTGGTCCTTATCCCGATAGGCTAAATTAATTTGCTGGATACGAGCATTATCGACAAAGGTCACAGCCATCTCTTTTTGCTCTTTTCCTAAGCGCTCCGCTGCAAAATTCAATAATTCCACGGTCTGATTTTGAATCGCTTGACTGACCTGACCAGTCTCATCATGCATTTCTATATACATTTTTTTCTCACTTTGATTTGATTAGCTCCATTATACCACAGATACCCTAATATGGCAGAATCTACCTTTTATTCCAATACAGGCTTTATTGACATTCTCCAGCTCCTAAATACCCTAGAGACCATAGCATAGTATCAGTTTTCCCTTGTTTAATATCGGACATCGGTTTAGCAATAGTCTATAATAGATTTAACAATGAAAAACTGAGGTGACCTATGTCGAAAATTTTATTCCTAGATGTTGATGGCACAATCGTCAATTATGAAAATCAAATCCCTGCTTCCACCGTTGAAGCCATTAAATTAGCTCGAAAAAATGGCCACAAGGTCTATGCCTGTACCGGACGATCTCGTGCTGAAATGCAGCCTGAGCTGTGGGATATGGGCATCGACGGCATGATTGGCGGCAACGGCAATTACATCGAATCAGATGGTGAAGTGGTTTATCACAACAGCCTTACCCTTGAAGACTGCACTGCTATCGTCGATTACCTGCATGCCCATGGGCTCGAATTTTATCTAGAAAGTAACAGCGGTCTTTACGCATCTGAAAACTTTGAAGAGCGCTCTCTCCCTGTTATGCGTGAATACGCCCGTCGCAAAGGGTTTGAAAATGCCGATACCCTCATGACCAAGGATGCGCTCCATGGAATCATTTTTGGTGAGACAAACCTCTACCGTGATGACGTCAATAAAATCTCCTTTATCCTAGAATCCTACCAAGATTATTTGGACGCCAAGGCTCATTTTACAGACTACGAAGTCAATACTTGGGGTGGCAAAGGTGAAATTGCCCTCTTTGGTGATGTTGGTGTCAAAGACATTGATAAAGCCTTCGCTGTAGGGCAATTGCTCAATCATTTAAAAGCTCCCCAAGCTGATACCATTGCCTTTGGCGATGCTAAAATTGATATTCCCATGTTCAACTATTGCGCCTATAGTGTTGCCATGGGAAGCGGCGGACCCGAGGCCAAAGAAGCTGCAGATTACATCACTACTGGTGTTGATGAAGATGGTATCTACAATGCCTTTAAACATCTTGATTTGATTTAAGTCATACCGACAAAAACGTCTAAAATCCGCTCTATTGGGCCTGCGATTTTAGACGTCTTTTAGTTTATTCAACCCTAGTCTTCAAAATAGACTATCGCTTTCCTAAACCCCAGTCAAACTGACTCGTAATTAAGAGGGGCTATTTTTCAAGCAAAGTCCGTGCCTGCTCTATGGCAGCTGGCGTCAATCTATCCCCAGCAATCATTTTAGCAATCTCTTCCACACGCTCCTCAGCCGTCAATAGACGAACCTGGGACACGGTCGAGGTCTCACTCGATACCTTCTCGATAAAGAACTGGTAATCAGCGATTGCGATGACCTGTGGGAGGTGTGAGATGGCTAAAACCTGACCGGCCTGGCCAATCTTGTAAATCTTCTGGGCAATGGCCTGGGCAACACGACCAGAGACACCCGTGTCCACCTCATCAAAAACGATGGAGGTCTTGTTCTCCTTACGGGAGAAGGCTGACTTGATGGCCAGCATGAGACGTGATAATTCCCCACCAGAGGCCACCTTGACCAGAGGCTTAAAGCCCTCACCCGGGTTGGTTGAAATGTAGAATTCCACCTGCTCATTGCCTGTCTTGCTAAATTTAGCCTTGGTAAAGGTAACCTGGAAGTCCGCCTTTTCCATGTAGAGGTCCTTGAGTTCTTGTTTGATGTCGGCTTCAAGGACTTTTGCCAAATCGTGCCTTGCCTGACTAAGGGCTGTTGCCTGAGCGACCAGGTCTTTTTCTAACTGCTTGAGGCCCTGCTCCAGATCGCCTTGACCTGGCAGAGTGCCAGTCAAGAGCTGGTACTCCTCAGAGATTTTTTGGTAGTAGGTCAAGACATCATCAACAGTCCCGCCATACTTGCGGGTCATGCTGTTGAGCAGGTCTAGCCTACCCTCTACCAACATGAGGCGATTGCCATCAAAGTCCAGATTATCAAGGACAGACCCTAAGCGCTTGGTCACATCATCAAGGACATAGTAGCTCTCCGCCAACTGATCTGCCATCTGTTTGTAGTCGGCATCAAAGTCCTCAATGCTCTGCAAGTCATTCATGGCTGAGCGCAGGTGTTGCAGGGTCGCCAAGTCTTCGTCATCTAACATGGTAAAGGCATTGGTCAGGGTATCTGCGATATTCTTGTGGTTGATGAGACGGTCACGTTCTGCCTGCAGACGCTCATCTTCACCCGCTTCAAGCTCAGCTGACTCAATCTCATCTAGTTGAAACCGCAACATCTCGATACGAGCCTTGTTTTCCTGCTCGTTTTTTTGCTGAATCAAGACCTGACGGCGCAAGGTTTTGTAGCGATCAAAGGTTTCTTCATACTGAACTTTTTGGTCCCAAAAGGCCTCATCCCCAAATTGATCCAACATGGCGATGTGATACTGAGCCTTCATCAACTCTTCCTGATCGTGCTGGCCATGAATATCGACTAAATGCTGGCCAACAGCCTTTAGGACCGTCAAATTGACCATCTGACCATTGATCCGACTGACACTACGACCATTTTGGAAGATTTCCCGGCGGATAATTAATTCCTGAGAGGGTTCGATCCCTTGCTCCTCAAGAATCGCTGCAATGGCTGGGTTATTGTCCAAGGAAAAGAAGCCTTCAATCTCCGCCTTATCCGCACCATGACGGATGGCATCGGTCGTTGCTCGAGCCCCAAGCATCATGTTCATGGCATCAATGATAATGGACTTACCAGCCCCCGTCTCACCGGTCAAGACCGTCATGCCCATCTGGAAATCAAGCGAAATCTGCTCAATAATGGCAAAATTTCGGATGGAAACAGCTAATAACATCTATATCTCCTTGAGTTGGTCAAGCACTGCTTGAACGTTTTGCCCCTCTTTAACAATAACCAAGAGAGAATCATCATCTGAGACAACGCTAAAAAGAAGATCCTCACAAAGACTCAGAATCTGACGTTTGACAACAGCACTTGTCCCAGGTTCAACGTCGATATGAACCATCGATCCCTGCGTCCTGATGTCCAAAAGATAGGCAGGCCTGAGCCTTTGGTTCCCTTTGTTAGCTTTAGGAATCCCATAAATATAACCTCTTTCAGAAGGGACTTTTACAATGCCTAAGGTTTTAATATCCCGAGAAACAGTGGCTTGCGTTGCTTTTATATCCATAGCAAGCAGACGAGCAACAATTTCTTCTTGAGTGTCAATAGCGTGGTTACTAACCATATCGCTGATAATTTGCAAGCGTTCTTTCTTATTCATCCTTAAACTCCTGATGGGATTGCTCAACGAGCTCATTTAAACAACCAGCATAAACCATTACAGGCTCTTCTGCCTTTTTTAGATGGACAAGGTACTCAATATTTCCATGCCCTCCTTGAATAGGTGAAAAATCCAGATTCATAATCGAAAAGCCAGATGTCTTACTAAAAGTAAGAACTGTCTCTAATACCTGTAAATGGACTTTTTTATCCTTGATGATACCATTTTTTCCGATTTGGTCCCGACCGGCTTCAAACTGAGGTTTGATCAGGGCTACGACTTCACCATCATCTGCTAAAATGCGTGCCAGCGCTGGTAAAATCAAGCTAAGCGAAATAAAACTGACATCGATCGAGGCAAATGTCGGCTGTCCTTCTGAAAAATCATCCAGCTCAGCATGTCGGAAATTGTATTGTTCCATGCTAATGACCCGAGAATCCTGTCTTAATTTCCAGGCCAATTGGTTGGTCCCAACATCCACAGCATAAACTTGACGAGCGCCGGAGTGCAACATAACATCTGTAAAGCCTCCCGTAGAGGCACCGATGTCCAACGTTAACTGGTCAGCCACAGAGATGCCAAACGTTTCCAAAGCCTTTTCAAGCTTCAGACCACCTCGGCTGACATACTTAAGCTTTTCACCTTTTAGCTTAAGCTCTGTATCATCCTCGATTTTTTCGCCAGGTTTATCAAAACGCTGACCATTAAGGCTTGCCACTACAAGACCAGCCATGACACCACGTTTCGCCTGTTCTCTTGTCTCAAATAATCCTTGACGATGAGCCAGAACATCCACTCTTTCCTTAGGCATGCAGTCTAAACCTTTCTAATAACGCGCCAACGCCCGCTATGCTAGAGATTTGCTCATTCGTCACCTCAGCCAAAAGTTGTCTGGCCTGATCCAGAGTCACCTCTAGGAAAGCATAAGACTCCTCTAATCCTAATAAGGCAGGATAGGTCGATTTTTCTGCCAAGAGGTCCTTTTGTGGCGTTTTACCTAAAGCTTCAAAGTCCGCCGTTAAATCTAAAATATCATCTCGAACCTGAAAGGCCAGTCCGACCAATTCACCAATCTTTTGAAGCTTGTGCAGGGTTTCAGTCGAAACTTCTGAGACTAAACCTGCTGCTACAAAAGGAAAGGTTAGAAGCTTGCCTGTCTTATTAGCATGAATGGCTTCAAGTGTGTTAAGATCAATCTCTCGTCCTTCTGAAACCATATCTAACATCTGTCCTGCAACCATTCCCAGAGTTCCTGAAGCATCCGACAAGGCTTTCACAAGCTTAATTCGTATTTCTGCTGAAAAATCTGCAGCAGCAATTAAACCAAAGGGATCTAGAAACAGGCTATCTCCCGCTAAAATAGCTGTCGCTTCATCAAACTGCTTATGATTGGTCAAACGTCCCCTACGGTAATCATCATTGTCCATGGCCGGCAGATCGTCATGAATCAGACTACCTGTGTGGACCATTTCCACACTAGCTGCCACCTGATAATGGGCCGGGGTCAGTTCCTGACCCAAGGCCCCAACCATCTGTAAAAAGAGTAGCGGCCGAATGCGCTTGCCGCCAGCTCTCACAGAATAAAGCACCGCTTCCACCAAGCGGTCTGAAATGCCTGCTTCCTGATAATAGGCTTCAATGGCGGCTTCGACGCCTGCCAAATAGGTTTGATTATCCATTAAATTCTATCTCTGTTCCATCTTCTTGCATGACCTTAACCAAGGTTTCCTCAGCTTTTGCAAGGGTAGCCTGTAATTCTTTGGAAAGAATCATGCCTTTTTGAAATTCAGATAAGGCCTCTTCCAGAGCTATATCTCCCGATTCCAAGCGCTGTACAGTTGTTTCTAATTCTGCTAAATTTTCTTCAAATGTTTTTTTGTTTTTTGACATCTTTTACCTCAACTTCTACCTGACCATCCCGCATCTGAATCGTTGCTGGTGCCCCAATTTTAAGCGTTTGACTACTCTCAACCACGCGCCCTTCTTGATAAACCATGGCATAGCCTCTCGCTACAATCCGACTGGTATCCAATAACGTCATCGCTTCACTGAGTTGTTTGGCCCTGTGCATTTTATTGTCATAAATATTAGCCATGTTGGTTTTGAGCAATCGCGTCTGTTGTTGGAGATATTGCTTATGGCTAGCAATTTTTTGTTCCAAACGCTGCGCTTTTAAGCGTTCCTGAAGTAAGCGAACAGTCTGCTGATGAGTCTGGAACCTGCTGTCCATGGTTTTCTGAAGCTTGTCTGACAGCTGGTCCAATTTCTGCACATACCCATCATAGAGCCGTTCTGGCTGTTTAAAAATGATGGATTGACTTAGTTTTCTCAGGCGCTCCTGATGAAATCGCACGCGATTTAAGGTGGAGTTAAAGGCTCGATTTTGTTGCTGACGCAAATGGTTGACCAAGTCAGCCTTAGTCACCGGTGTCGCCAACTCCGCTGCCGCAGTAGGCGTTGCAGCTCGCTGGTCTGCTACAAAATCTGATAGCGTTGTGTCCGTCTCATGCCCCACAGAAGAGATGACTGGTAAGCGCGATTCAAAGATGGCTCTGACGACAATCTCTTCGTTAAACCCCCACAAGTCTTCGATGGAGCCACCGCCTCGGCCTATAATCAGGACATCCAAATCATCCCTTTGATTAGCCTTATGAATATTGGCAACCACTGATTGGGCCACACCTTCTCCTTGGACTTTGGTCGGAAACAGCAAAATCTCCACCCCGGGAAAGCGCCGACTGACAGTCGTAATAATATCTCGAATCACTGCCCCACTCGGACTGGTAATAACTCCAATTTTTTTGGAAAACTGTGGTAGGGGCTGCTTCCATTCTGGTTTGAAGAGTCCTTCATCACCCAAGCGTTTTTTGAGTTGTTCAAACTGAATCGCAAGGGCTCCAATACCATCTGGTTCAGCCTTTTCAATCACAATCGAGTAGGAGCCACTAGGCTCATAGAGCTGAACACGCCCAACAACGTTGACCTTCATCCCCTCTTCTAACTCAAAGCCTAATTTTTGATAAACCCCACCCCAGATGGTAGCTTGAATCACTGCCCCTTCATCCTTTAAGGAAAAATATTGGTGGTTGGGACGCTTGCGAAAATTAGAAACTTGACCAGTCAAGTAGACCCGTGCCAGATAGGGGTCCTTGTCAAATTTTAACTTTAAATACTTGGTCAAATGAGAAACCGTTAAATACTCTGCCATAGGACCTCCTTCCTCTCTTTTACCTTTCTTCATTATACCAAAACAGCCCACAAATACCTAGTTTTTCCCCTATCAAACTGAATTTATGGAAGAAATCTGAGAAAATACTTGCTTGGTTTTACTACAATTTATAATAAAGTTGCTGATTGTATTAAAAAAGCTGAGCACTCTGACTCAGCTTCTGTATTGTCCAAAGGAGAACATGGGATTCGAACCCACGCGCCGCTTGCACGACCTACCACCTTTCCAAGGTGGCCTCTTAAGCCACTTGAGTAATTCTCCAAACTAGGTAACAGTATACCATGTTTAAGCAGTTCTTTCAAGACTTTTTTGCCTTTAAGCTTCTTTTTCCGTTAAAATGCGGTGCATAAATACTGGCAGTTTCTCTGCGATTTGACTAGGCAAGGTCACGTAATGAGACTGACTGAGTTCCTCTGCAATGGCTGAGTGTGTGTAAACGGCAGCAGTCACCCTATCTAGCAACTCGCCCTTAAACTGGCCAATAAAGCCTGCTATGATACCAGCTAAAGTATCACCCATGCCACCCGTCGCTTGGTAAGGACCACCAATCGTAAGTTCTCTAGGAAGCTGACCCTCTTGCAACACCACTGTCCTTGGTCCTTTAGCGACCAGAATCGTCCCTTTAGGAAAATTGCCTAGCGCTCTTAAGCTGCGCTCGGGGGTCTGCTTAGCAATAGGAACTTGGCTCAATCGCTCCCACTCCATCTGATGCGGGGTCAAGACTAGCTGACAGGAAATCAAGGAAGCAAACCTCTCCCTATGCTTCGACAGAACGCTCAAGGCCGACCCATCTAGGATTAGCACTTGAGCTGACGAAAGGCTTGAAAGGACTGACTCCATAAGGTGGCAGGCGTCATCTGATTCCCCTAAACCAGGTCCAAGAAGCACAACCTCAGCTTTGGCCAGTTGCTCCTCTAATAGAGAACGGTCCGTCACAGCAAAAGCCATAGCTTCTGGGAGTTGGGCATGAAGTGCGGTGATATTAGCCGCTTCGGTCCCTACCGTCACAAGGCCAGCCCCACTATAAACTGCGGCCTTTACCGCCATCAGGATGGCTCCACCATAGGGGTAACACCCACCCAGTAACAAGAGGCGACCATAATCGCCCTTATGGCTGGCCTGAGGTCTGGCTTGGATGACCTGATTCAGGAGCGAGCGCTCAATCTTGACCATCTGCAACACCCGCAAGGAGGCAAGCATTATAGGTCTGCTCCATTAGCATGGTAATGGTCATCGGACCAACCCCACCTGGGACAGGTGTGATGTAACTAGCCACTTCAGCAACTTCCTCATAGGCCACATCGCCTATCAACTTACCATTTTCATCACGATTCATCCCAACATCGATCACAACAGCGCCAGGTTTGACAAAGTCTTTGGTCACAAAGTGACCGCGACCAATAGCCACAACTAAGACATCCGCTTGGCGAGCGAGGGCTGGTAAATCCTTGGTCCTAGAGTGAGCAATGGTCACCGTCGCATTAGCATCAAGAAGCATCTGCGCCATAGGTTTACCAACGATATTAGAGCGTCCAATAACGACCGCATTCTTACCAGCAAGGTCAATCTTGTACTCCTTAAACATCTCCATGATGCCAGCAGGCGTTGATGGAATCATCACAGGATGCCCGCTCCAGAGTTTCCCCATATTTGTGGGGTGGAACCCATCCACATCCTTGGCCGGATCAATAGCCAAGAGAATCTTTTCTTCATTAATATGAGCTGGCAGAGGCAGTTGGACCAAAATGCCATGCCAATCTGCGTCTTGATTGTATTTAGCAATTAGAGTTAACAACTCTTCTTGGGTAATCGTCTCAGGAACGCGAACGACCTCACTCTTAAATCCAGCCGCAAGAGCTGACCGTTCTTTATTGCGAACATAAACCTGACTAGCTGGGTCTTCGCCAACAAGAATCACGACCAAACCTGGAACCATTCCTGTTTCAGCTTTCAAACGAGCTGTTTTTTCAGCTAACTGTCCCTGGAGTTTTGCTGCTAAAGCTTTGCCATCGATATCTGTCATTTCAAGACCTCTTTTTTACTTTTTTAAAAATTATAACAAAAAGGACTTCCTATTTCAAAAAGGAAGCCCTTTCTATAATAAATCACGAACTTTGGAAAACCTTAGACCATAAATAATTCGCTCTCTCTTCTCTAGGTGTTTCACAGATTTCCTGAGGCGTACCTTTTTCTAGTCCTTTATCCCAAAATCTTCTGCTACTTGTTCGAGTAGCATTTTTAGGGCTGGTTTATTAAGACGATACTTATTGTTAGAGCCTGGATCCGTGTTGAAAAAGAGGAGCTGAGCATTGACTAATTTCTGGGTATGAAAGGACACATTGGCTGCTGTGATCCCCAACTTTTCAGCAATGTCTTTGCTCTTGGCATCTTCTTTGGTCAATTCTCTTAACACCTGGTAGCGGTTTTCATCACTCAAACTCTTCAGCATCAAACGGACACTCTGGTCTGTCAGTTTGCTTCTAGAATTTAGAAAATGGGCAACCCGTGGATAGATGTAAAAATAAGCTGGGCTGTCCCTATCTAGATCATAGGTAATGATGTTAAAGATATACCAAGGCGACAGGACAAAGAGCTGACAATCCGTTTTTTGGGTATTGTACAGCATACCCATCACATCAAATTCTGAATCTTGGTAGAGTGCTTCCAAGTCTACTGTCTGGGCAAAATCCGTTACCTCTTTTTGGTATTTATCCATAAACGGCTGGTAGAGCGGATAAAGATCATGATAGAGCTCACAGAGGCCCTGAATCAATTCCATTGGATGATGGAAGGCCCAATTAAATCGCCAACGTTCAGCATCAGTCATCTCTTGCTGTTCCAGTAAGGACACCAGATCCACCCCTTCGAGTGGCTTTTTCGTTTCTTCCTTTGACAAAAGGCTGAGCACCAAATCTTGAATGGTCTGTGCAGAACAAGCCTCAAACAAAGCCAAAAGTTCCTCTAAGTCCTTGGGGTCTTGCCCTTCTTCTAAGAGATGGCGATAGAGGATTTCAGGAAGATGAGAGATGCCCACTTTCAAAAAGTATTTTTCAATCCGCTTTTGATAGGGCTGGAGGAGTCCGATGAATTGCTCCGAAATCTCCAAGACATCCTGAACAGCCTCAACTTCTGATGCCTGCATCACATCCAACTGCTCTTTTAAGAGACTCTTTTTCATGATCGGAAAAAAGAGAATATCCATCAGTCGACTGCGGTAATGGTGATAATGAAATTCCATGTTAGACCTTCTTTCTTGTGCTAATAGTATAAACCACAAGACCAAGAGAAATCAAGAGGCAAACCCAAACTAAGCTAGCAGGAGGGATAAACAACATCAAACTAGACAAGAGAAAACGAGATAGGGCAATCCCCAATGAAAAATAAGTACGAAGCGATCCTGAAATAAAAGCCATCTGTTCTTCTGGTAAACTATTAAACAGGAGAGCCTGTAATTTGGGATTGACACCACCCGTAACAATCCCAATAAAGAAAAGGACCAGTAAAACAAGGTGAATCTGACGGATTAACAGAGCTGAAAAGACCAAAACCAGTAGGAAGCCACAAAAACCAACGATGGCAAACATATCCAGTTTCTTAAAAAGTTTTGATCCCACTAAACTACCCACAATAGCCCCAATACTCATGGTCATGCTAATAGCTGCAATGGTCGTCGGTGCATTGATCAGCACAAAATCTGGAAATTCTGAAATAATCAAAACAACCAAGGTATCAACTGCACTTCCCAAGCCATTGATGATGGGAATCAAAATCAAAACCCGCTTTAAGACATCGATGCGAAAGACTTCTTTCACCACCAGCTGCAAACTATCCTTGAATTCCTGAATTGAGAAAATACCTTCTTTCTTATCCGCTAGCTGAATCGGATTAGCATCTAATTTTCTCTGAATCTTAGGGAGAAGCAAGCCCATCAAAACAGCACACACGGCGAAGGTCAAGGCATTGACATAGGCCAAGGTCGAATAGGCTAAGATTGTGATTAAGCTTGCCCCGATAGCTTGGAATAAGATATTACCTGACACTCCTAGTCCCATGCTCAACCCCAAGGCCGCTTCACGATCTTCATTTGAAACCATGCGCAAACTAACCGGTAGATAAAGAGCATTTTCATATTGTCCCGCCAAGTCTGAAATCAGATTGACCACTATGGCCACAAGGACTATCCATAAAGCAGGCGTAAAAGACATGGCAAAACCGACCAGAAGATACAAGAGGCACCTAAGGACCTGGGTAGCCACAATCTGTTGCAACTTGTTGGCCTTACGGTCTGCCACATAAGACAAGACCATCCGTGTAAACAAGGGAATCATTTCAGAGAATCCAAGTAGGGCCAAAGCCAATTTGGTATCAGGCAGGAGCAAGATGTAATTCATCAAGGCCATGTAATAGAGAACATCACCAAAATTAGAGAGCAAGTCGGTGAACAAAACCGATAGATAGAGTTTATTGGACAATACCTTTTTCATAAAAAACCTTCGCTTTATTATTTATTTAGTTATTACTTTATTAAACTATATCATAATTATTTAATTTAGTAAATACTAAATTATAAATAAAGTTAAAACAAAATATCAGTAGCCTTTATATGAAAAATTTCTAAGGCCTGCCATAACTGACCATAGCCAAACAAATCGTGACTCACGTTAATGGCCCCTTTGATGTCTATCCATCATTCATCTTGACACAACAAAACAGCTCATCTTTTAAAAGACAAGCTGTGTTATTCTAAAATATTAATCCTATAAGACTTTTGAAAGAAAGTCCTTCGTTCTTTCTTCCCTTGGATTTTCAAAAATTTGCTGAGGTGTCCCCTCTTCAACAATAACCCCGCCATCCATAAAGAGGACCCGGTCAGCCACTTCTTTAGCAAAGCCCATTTCATGCGTGACAATGGCCATGGTCATTCCCGATTGAGCCAAGTCTTGCATAACTGCCAAGACTTCCCCAACCATTTCCGGATCAAGAGCTGACGTTGGCTCGTCAAACAATAAGACATCAGGATCCATGGCTAAACCTCTAGCGATCGCAATCCGTTGTTGTTGGCCTCCTGACAAACTCTGTGGATAGGCCTCTGCCTTATCAGGAAGACCGACTTTCTCTAGGAGAGCCTTAGCTTTACTTTCTGCCGTGTCTTTGGACAGTCTCTTAGTCTTGATAGGCGAGAGCGTTATATTTTCAAGAACAGTCATATTTGGGAAAAGGTTAAACTGCTGAAAAACCATTCCCATTTTTTCACGCATCTTAAAGAGATCGTTGGATTTATCTGTAATATCCACCCCTTCAAATATGACTTGACCATCCGTCGCGTCCTCTAGCAGGTTCATAGACCTGAGAAGGGTTGATTTCCCTGAACCAGACGGACCAATAATAACAACGACCTCGCCTGGGTTAATCGTTAAATTAATCCCCTTTAAAACCTCATTATCCCCAAAGGATTTGTAAAGATTTCTGATATCAATAATCGGATCTTGCATTTAATTGCCTCCCTTATTCAAACGTCTCTCAACTTGCTTAACGATAAAGGACATCAAACTGGTCATGGCCAAATAATAAGCAGCCGCAAAGAGCAAAGGACTGAGAGGCAAGTAGGTCGTAACTGATACGGTTGTCGCCCCATTCCACAGCTCCATAACTCCGATTGTCGACAGGAGAGAACTATCCTTGATAATGGTAATAAATTCATTCCCTAAAGCTGGCAAAATGTTTTTAATAGCTTGTGGCATGATAACATAGCGCATGGTTGGCCACGGACGCATACCAAGGGAGTAGGCAGCTTCCATCTGACCTGATGGAACAGCATTAAGACCTGCCCTCACAATTTCAGAGACATAGGCACCACTATTCATTGAAATAATGATTATCCCGGGTAGCAGTCTTGATAAATCCATATCCAAAATCCCAATTTCAACAATTGGAGCAGATATCCGAATAAGGATAAAAGAAATCATGATTTGAACAACCATGGGAGTCCCACGGAAAATCCAAATATAAACACTGGCTAGCCAGCCTAATACCCGCCATTTAGAACGTTGGGCCAATGCCAACAGGACTCCCAAAATCGTTCCAAAAAAGACAACGCAAAGAGAGATAATAAGAGTAATCAGGGCGCCATAATTAAAATAGGGCCAAAAATCTGGTAAAAATGAAAGCTGCATAAGGTCTCCGTTTCTAGATAAATCATATTATACAATGATTTGCATAATAATGCAATATCACTGAACCTGATTTAATCAAAATCTCTTAAATATTAGGAAATCCCCCCTTCTTTAAGATGAGACACTTAAATGCGACCGTAAGGGTATTGTTTTAGGGTGATAACCGCCCCTTCTATCCGCTGCTGCCTTGGCTAATTTTCTTGATTGTCATTTAGTGGTCATACGGACTATCTCTGATTCCTAAATAACACCTGCAACCTTAAACGACACAAAAAATGGCTCTGTTAGACAGAACCAAATCTTTTCAAACATTTTTGCTTAGTAAAGCAATTCGTAAATTTCCATCGCAATCAAATCAATGGAGTCAAAGGTGTACGTCTCATGCGCTTCAACATCACGTAATGTAAAAATAGAGCCATTTTCTTCATCGAAGCTATAGGACACCTCAGCAACAACAACACCGTCGCGCTCAAAATTCCGTTTTAAAGTGCCACCATCTTTAGCCATCAATTCAAGTCGATTGATAATTCTCACCAAATGTGATTCCATGTTTTTCTCCTTTAAACCGCTGAAACGGGCTTGAGTTCTTCATTCTGTCTCAAAACACCATTATTTCAGCTACAATTCTAATCTATGTCTCTATTTTACCATAAAAAGAGGCGGTTAGCCTAGGAAAAACACAAAAAACCAAGCTAAGGCTCTGTTAAACGCTGTTTCCTCATGGTTTTTAGACCATGAAAACCCCAAATGATCCCCCTTTGACCAATATCACTATAGAACCTTTTCAAGTTTGGTCGAGACGAATGACTGCCCACCTTATCTGGAGAACCCTTTTGAAACGATTGGTTTTCTCTGCCCATTCATCATTTGGTGCTAACACTGCTTTAATACCGTTTGGAGAATGGCCACCGCTCGATCAATCTCTGCATAAGTCACGGTCAATGGAGGTAGGAGACGGACGGTATTAGTGCCAGCTGTTAGGAGAATTAACCCTTCAGCTCTGGCTCGCTCAACAACATTTCCTAACTCCAAACTTGTCTCAATCCCAACCATTAAGCCAAGACCTCTCAAATCAGAGACAGACTCGCAGTCCTGAAGCTTATCTTTAAGCTGGGTCATTAAGTAGTCTCCTTTGGCAGAAGCTTCTTCCAGAAAACCAGGTTCTTTTAAAATCTGAAGTGTGGCTTTGCTGGCAGACATGGCAAGGACATTGCCTCCAAAGGTCGATCCATGGCTACCTGGACCAAAAGCATGGGCTAAAGAAGGCCGGCCTAACATGGCTCCCACTGGAACACCATTAGCTAAACCTTTGGCGAGTGTGACGATATCAGGTTCAATCTCATACTGCTCAAAGGCAAACAGCGTTCCTGTGCGCCCCATGCCTGTCTGAACCTCGTCCACGATTAGCAGGATATTCTGCTCATGACACAGGGTTTCAAGACCCTTGATAAATGCCTGATCAGCAGGATGAACACCCGATTCGCCCTGAACCAATTCCAGCATAACTGCAGCGGTGTTTTCACTAATTAAGGCCTCTACGCTTGAAAGGTTATTAAAGCTAGCATATTGAAAGCCCGATAGTAACGGACCAAAGCCTTTTTGGATTTTTTCTTGTCCTGTTGCGGACATGGCCCCAAACGTTCGGCCATGAAAAGAGTTTTTAAAGGTGATAATATCAGATTTACCCGTTGCTTTCCGGGCTAATTTAATCGCTGCTTCATTACTTTCAGCTCCACTGTTGCAAAAATAGGCCAGATAATTTCTCTCTCCAATCAGGAGATCAGCTACATCTTCTTGCAAAGGGTTCTGATACAGATTCGGCGTGTGCCAAAGGGTTTGCACTTGTTTGGTCAGACTTTGAACAAGATCAGGGTGAAAGCCCAGGTTCGTGACACCAATACCACTTGAAAAATCGAGATAGGCCTTGCCAGAAGAATCGTACAAGCTATTGTTTTCTGTCTTGACAAAAGTAATTGGCGACCGATGGTAATTTGGAAATAGATGGCTCATGGCGACTCCTTTTCTGATTATGCTCCTTTTAGGACATGGGTGCCTCCGTAGAGGGTTTGTCCGATAGAAACCCGGCCTACTCCTGATAAGACAGCCTGAGTCGCCCCAAGAACCTTTGGTATCATATTTCCTGTAATAATTCCTGAATCAATTTTTTGAGTCACATCCTGAGGCGTTAATTGCTCAAGAATATTGCCTGACTCTTTAACACCAGCAACATCTGTCATCATGATCAATTGCTCGGCTTGAAGGCCGACCGCTAACTGACTAGCAACATCATCGGCGTTGATATTGAGCCATTCGCCATCCTCTGTTTGACCCATTGATGGTAGAACAGGTATAATCCCTTGATCCAGAAGCTTTGTGATATAGTCCAAAGAAACACCTGTTACGGTTCCGACTTGCCCATACCGAACTTGATCGAGGTAATCAACATTCAGAATCTGGGGCAATTTTTGGTAAATTTGCAAAGCGTCCAAATCAGCATCATTCAGAGTCTGAGTAAGGCTTGGTCCTACAATCTGACACAGTCCTTGTTCAACACAAATCATCGCTTTCTTAGAAGTGACTCTAAGACCATCTTGTTTCTCAATAGGCAATTGGCAATTGGCCATCAGGTCATCGATGACAAAACCTCCACCATGGACGATAACAATTTGCTTGCCCTGGCTTTGCCACTCTTTAACGATTTTGATGAATTTCGGTGTAATGGATGTCGCTGCTACACCACCAAGTTTAATGACAATAATTTCTTTCATAATTCTGACCTTCCTCTTGCTCAGATTTGTTTTGCTTTTGATAATTTACGTATGGTAGAGGGCATTAATCTTGACGTAGTCATAAGATAAATCACAGCCCCAAGCTCGTCCTTGCCCCTGTCCTTGATTGAGATGAACGTGAATGATAATCGTGTCCTGTGCTAGGCGCTCTGCCATTATGTCCTGGTCATAGGGAACAGGAGCCGACCCTTTCAAAACTGGAATCTCTGCCAGATATAAATCGACAGCAGAAACATTCAAATGAACACCCGCATAGCCGACCGCTGATAGGATCCGTCCCCAATTGGGATCTTCTCCAAACATAGCCGTTTTTACTAAACTGGACCCCACAACTGTCTTAGCAATCATGCGAGCAGAAAGATCGTCGGGCGCTCCATCAACATCCACTTGAATCAGCTTAGTAGCCCCTTCACCATCTTCCGCAATTTTTTTGGCTAAGACAGTCATTGTCTGGTTAAGCAACTGGCAAAAGGTTTCATATTCAGGTGTGTTGTCCTTGATTTCCTCATGGACTGCACAGCCATTCGCCAGAACCAGAACCATGTCATTGGTCGACGTGTCGCCGTCAACCGTGATTTGATTAAAGGTTGTCTCTACCTCTTTTTTAAGCGCTTTTTGCAGCAAATCACTGGAAATATTAGCATCGCAGGTCACAAACCCTAGCATGGTGGCCATATTGGGATGAATCATTCCTGATCCCTTAGCCACCCCAGCCATGGTAATGGTTGTCCCAGCAATTTCTTCTTCCATCACGATTGTTTTCGTTTTTAAGTCTGTCGTTAAAATGGCTTGCGCAAATAATGTGGGATCTCCTCCTTGCTCAAGGCTGTCCAAACCATTTTTGACGTTATCGATGGAAAGTTGTTCTCCGATAAGTCCCGTTGAAGCGATAGCCACATAGTCCACTGGAAGGTCCAGCGTTTCAGCTGTTAGCTTCTGCATGAGTAAGGCATTATCGTAACCTTCTTGGCCTGTGCATGAATTGGCGATGCCTGAGTTCACAACGATAGCCTGAATTTTTCCACTAGAAGCAATCGTATCTCGTGTGACGACTAAAGGAGCCGCAATAACTTGGTTGGTAGTATAAACGCCGGCAACACTGGCTGGACAGCTTGATAAAACCCAACCAAAATCCAACTTCTTTCGTTTAAAACCAGCGTTTGCACCGTCTGCTGAAAATCCTTTTGGTGAGGCAATGGTTCCTTCAATGATTTTCATCTTTTCTCCTTTATATATAAGTAGCTAGGTTATCCAATCCTGCTGTTTCTGGAAAACCATACATAAGGTTAACATTTTGGATGGCTTGACCAGCAGCACCCTTAATTAAATTATCCAGTACTGTTATAACGGTTAGAACCTCTGTTCGGGAATTGTATTCCCAACCAATTGCAACGCGGTTAGAGCCAACTACCTGATGTAAATCTGGAAACTGGTTCCCCTGCAATTGAATAAAGGCACTCTCTTTATAGGCCTCTTTAAAGGCAAGGTCAACATCTTCTGCTGTCTTTCCATCCTTTAAATGAAGATAACTCGTTGCAACGATTCCTCTATTAACGGGAAGAAGTGACGTTGAAAATTGAAGATGGGGAATTTCAGGATTATGGGCCTGTAAAACTCGCATAATTTCTGGAATATGTTGATGGCGGTTGAGCTTATAAGTGCTGTAATTTCCATAGGCCTGCACAAAGTGACTAGACGCCGTTAAACTTTTTCCAGCACCCGTTAATCCCGACTTAGCATCCACAATGATGCTTTTTTCATCAATAATATCGACTAAAGGAAGCAGACTTAGTAGCGTCGCCGTCGCGTAGCAGCCAGGATTGGAAATGAATTTTTTGCCGAATAAAGTTGTCCACTCGCTCAAACCATAAGTAAATTGTTCTTGCTCTGAAGCAGGTGCTGCTGATTTGCCATACCATTTTTCATAGACCGCAGCGGGCAGGCGATAGTCACCAGATAAATCAACTACTGGAAAATCCTGCTCTAAAAAGCGACCGGCTATGTCTTTAGAGTAACCACTCGGCGTTGCTATAAAAACCAAGTCAACAGTCTTCATGATTTGCTCAGGATCCACAGCTTCTATCGTGAGTTTCTGGTCATTTCCCATATGGGGAAGCAAGTCGCTGAGACCATGTCCTACCGATTGACTGGCATGGACACTGTGCACCTCAATATGCGAATGTTGTCTTAATAAACGGTACAATTCTATGCCACTGTACCCTGTAACCCCGATAATAGCTACCTTGATAGTCTCCATAGATGTTCCCCTTCTTCTATCGATTATGCTTCTGGTAAGTGATCGTTTCCTGTCATTGTCATGTATAAAATAGCCTTGATGGAGTGTAGGCGGTTTTCCGCCTCTTGAAAAATAACCTCTGCCTGCTCTTGGAACACATCGTCCGTGATTTCCATCGCTTCTAACCCATATTTTTCATAGATTTCTTGACCAATAAGAGTATTTTTGTCATGAAAAGCTGGTAAGCAATGCAGGACAATCGTGTCTGGTTTATTGGTTTTAGCCAGTAAGGCTTGGTTGATTTGATAAGGCAAAAGCTGATCAATCCGCTCCTTAAAGTCGACATCCTCTCCCATGGACACCCAGACATCCGTATAAAGGGCATCTGCCCCTTCAACAGCAGTTACATCTTCTGTGATGGTCAGTGTATTCCCATGGCTCAATTGCTGAGCGATGGCTACAATTTCTGAGTCCGGTTGCAGGTCTTTAGGCGCAATGATTTTAACGTGGAGACCTAACATAGCTCCCGTTACTAAGAGTGAATTAGCAACATTGTTTCGCCCATCTCCCAAGTAGGCGATGGTCAGCCCTTCTAAATAACCAAATCTTTCTTTTAAGGTCATAAAATCTGCAATCATCTGGGTCGGATGCCAAGTATCCGTTAGCCCATTCCACACTGGAACCCCTGCGTGTTGAGCTAAGGTTTCGACATCTTCCTGGGAAAAGCCGCGGTATTCAATCCCGTCGAACATTGATCCTAAAACCTTAGCTGTGTCGACAACAGATTCTTTTTTTCCGAGCTGAATTTCACTCGCACCCAGATAGGTGGCTGCCATTCCCAAATCCTGAGCGGCAACCGTGAAGGCTACTCTTGTTCGTGTCGATGCTTTTTCAAATATCAAAGCAATATTGTTACCTTCTAAATATTTATGCGAAATTTTATTTTTCTTTAATGTCTTAAATGCTATAGATAACTCGATTAAACTAAGTATTTCACTTTTACTGAAGTCTATTTCTTTTACAAACGATTGCATATTATATCACCTTTTTTGAATATTTATGTAATTATTGCATAATCATGAAAAATAGTCAAGTCCTAAAGAGAACTTTTTTCTTGCATTCTCCCTAATAAGTGATATAATGAAATCATGATTTGACCATCTTTGACCTTTCGGTGGAAAAATCTTATCTTCTAGAAAAGGGGTACTTCAATGCTTTGTCATAACTGTCAAATTAACGATGCAACCATTCACCTATATAGCAATTTCAATGGTCGCCAACAGCAGGTTGACCTCTGCCAAAATTGTTATCAAATTATGAAAACAGACCCAGAAAATCCTATCTTAGGTGGGTTGTCCAACATCAAAAACCAACAAAAAAGTCCTTTTGATGACTTCTTTGATAATTTAAGCAACTTCCAACGTCCTCAGCAGGGCCCAGGCAATCAAACACCGCCAACCCAAGCTGGTCGTCAGGGTGGAAATGGTGGCAACCGTGGTGGAAATCAACAGCCACCTAAACCACAGGGCCTCTTGGATGAGTTTGGAATCAATGTCACTGAGATTGCTCGTCGTGGAGGCATCGATCCTGTTATTGGACGCGATGAGGAAATTGTTCGTGTGATCGAAATTCTTAACCGTCGTACCAAAAATAACCCAGTTCTTATTGGAGAGCCTGGTGTTGGTAAGACTGCTGTTGTTGAAGGGCTGGCTCAAAAGATTGTCGATGCTGATGTTCCTCATAAACTCCAAAACAAACAAGTCATCCGCTTAGATGTGGTTAGCCTTGTTCAAGGAACAGGTATCCGCGGCCAGTTTGAAGAGCGCATGCAAAAACTCATGGAAGAAATTCGTGAGCGCCAAGATGTTATTCTCTTTATCGATGAAATCCATGAAATCGTCGGAGCTGGTGCTGCTGGTGATGGGAATATGGATGCTGGAAACATTTTGAAACCAGCTCTTGCTCGTGGCGAGCTCCAATTAGTGGGGGCTACTACGCTCAATGAATACCGTATTATCGAAAAAGACGCAGCCCTGGAACGCCGCATGCAGCCTGTTCGTGTGGATGAGCCAAGTGTCGAGGAAACCATTACCATTCTAAAAGGGATTCAAAAGCGTTACGAAGACTACCATCATGTTCGTTACACTGATGAAGCCATCGAATCCGCTGCAACTTTATCCAATCGTTACATCCAAGACCGCTTCTTGCCAGACAAGGCCATTGACCTTTTGGATGAAGCGGGTTCTAAGATGAACCTAACACTCAACTTTGTCGATCCAAAAGAAATCGACCAACGTTTGGTGGAAGCTGAAAATCTCAAGGCACAAGCCACGCGCGATGAAGACTACGAAAAAGCAGCCTACTTCCGTGACCAAATTGCTAAGTTCAAGGAAATGCAAAAAGCAACTCTCGACGAGAAAGATATTCCTGTCATTTCTGAAAAAGAAATCGAAGCCATCGTCGAGCGCAAGACTAATATTCCGGTCGGTGACCTCAAAGAAAAAGAGCAAAGTCAGCTGATCAATCTCGCTAGCGACCTCAAGTCCCAAGTAATTGGCCAAGACGAGGCCGTTGACAAGATTGCTAAGGCTATCCGCCGTAATCGTGTTGGACTCGGCGCACCTAACCGTCCGATCGGCTCCTTCCTCTTTGTCGGGCCAACGGGTGTCGGTAAAACCGAGCTTTCTAAACAACTGGCTATTGAACTCTTTGGCTCTGCCGATAGTATGATTCGCTTTGATATGTCCGAGTACATGGAAAAACACAGTACAGCCAAACTTGTCGGTGCACCTCCAGGCTATGTCGGCTACGAAGAAGCTGGTCAATTGACAGAAAAAGTTCGTCGCAACCCTTATTCACTTATCTTGCTAGATGAGATTGAAAAAGCTCATCCAGATGTGATGCACATGTTCCTACAAGTCTTAGACGACGGCCGTCTGACGGATGGTCAAGGCCGTACTGTCAGCTTCAAGGATACCATTATCATCATGACTTCTAATGCTGGCACTGGTAAAGTCGAAGCTTCGGTTGGCTTTGGAGCTGCCCGTGAGAATCGGACAAACTCTGTTCTCGGACAACTCGGTGACTTCTTCAGTCCTGAATTCATGAACCGCTTTGACGGCATCATCGAGTTCCAAAGCCTCAGCAAAGCCAATCTCCTCAAGATTGTTGACCTCATGCTAGCTACCGTTAACGATAGACTTGGCCAAAACGGTATCACGCTACATGTAACCGATAAGGTTAAGGAAAAATTAGTCGATCTCGGTTACGATCCTAAGATGGGAGCTAGACCGCTCCGCAGAACTATTCAAGATCATATCGAAGACGCTATTACAGACTTCTACTTGGAAAATCCAACTGAGAAAGACCTCCGCGCTGTCATGACATCTGCTGGCAATATTGTGATTAAAGCAGCCAAAAAGTCTACGGAAACTGTCCCTATCGATGATGTCAAAAAATAGTTTTTCTGACTCTTAAACTGAAAATGTTTAAGAGTTTTTTACTCTAAAATCACCAAAATGCTATTTTTTTAGTATAATAGAACAAAAGGATTTGATGATGACTCTCTACCCATGGTAGAGAAAATATCCTCTCATTCAAGGTGTCGAAGGAGAAGCCCATGGCAAACCCAACTTTTGGTCAAAAGATAGACGGAGCTGATTATCAGAATCGTTATGGCGTCTATGCGATCATCCCTAATCCAGAAAATACAGAAATTATTCTGGTTCAAGCTCCGAATGGGGCTTGGTTTTTACCAGGTGGCGAAATCGAAGCTGGTGAAAATCATGAGCAAGCCCTCAGTCGAGAGCTCATCGAGGAACTAGGATATGCTGCCAAGATCGGAGACTTCTTAGGTCAAGCTGATGAGTATTTTTACTCGCGGCACCGCGACACTCACTACTATCACCCTGCCTACCTCTATGCTGTCACCTCTTTTTCAAAAGTTCAGCAACCCTTAGAAGACTTTAACCACCTTGCTTGGTTCCCGATAGACGAAGCCATCACTCAGCTCAAACGTGGTAGCCATCAATGGGGCGTCCAAGAATGGCAAAAAAGACAGTGACCCTAAACTCATGCGCTCAAGATTGAAAAGGAGATTGTCATGAAATTAATCAATACAACAAATAGTCACGCTGAACTCGTGACCAACCAACTCGCAAATACTGATGCGACTCTGGTAGAGACCTATACTGCCGGAAATACAGATGTCATTTTCACGCAGGCGCCTAAACACTATGAACTTCTAATCAGTAATAAGCACCGTGCTATTCGTCATGAGGAAGTGGAAAAAATCAGAGCTTTCTTTTTAAAACGGAAAATAGACACAACTATTATTGATCAAGAAAACATCCAAACCTTGGTTTGTCCAACTATGATTGAAATGTCAATCCCCATTATCAACCCCCAATAACCTTAACCCCCCAGTTCAAGTGAACTGGGGGTTGCTTTTTGACTAGATGATTTTTTCTTATGATATCAATGCCTCAGATCAAACAAAAAGGCCTTTTATACTCTGTCTTGCCATTGCCTTAAAACTTCCTCATTTTGTATCACTAATTCATGGCCTTCTTTGGCGATTATTCCAGCTTCTTTTAACTCTTTCATGAGCCTAGCGACAGAAACTTCATGCACCTGTAAGAAACTAGCGATTTCTGCATAGGTAAAGAGTTTATTGAGACGACGATGGGGATCTCCTGGCTGAGCATATTGATCAATAAACTGGCAGAGATTTGACAATGTACTACCATTAGATCCATTTTCTTGCTTATTCATAGCAAAAATATAATCCTGAAGAACATTGTCTAAGAAGAGATTTAGAAGATCCGGATTGTTTCGATAGTTTTCAAAACGATCAACCTGTATTTTCCAAATATTACAAGATGTTTTTGCGATGACTTCAACGTCACGGTCATTTTCAAAACCTAGGCGAGATCGGGTTAAATAGGGGATACTGTTTAAAAAGCCTGGTTTGATAAAATATTGAAATGTTTGTTTCTCACCTTTTTCATTGATAGACATCAATGACGCTATTCCGGTTTCTAAGAAATAGATAGTCGAAATACTTTCTTGAGTTCGAGTGTCTGTAATCACCTCGCCCTTAGGAACGGTTTGGCGTTCACCAGATTCCTTAAAGAATGCTAAATCCATCCCAATCCTCCTTAAATCTTAACATAAGTTATGGTAATTTCTCATGAATCTCGTTAGAATAACACAATGATAGTTTTATTATACACTATCCCGTTAACAATTTCGATGAAAAGAGGACTTAACCGATGGCAAAAACAAAATGGTTCCTAGCAAGTGTTACCTTACTGGCTACTGGGGCTTTATTAACCGCTTGTGCGAAAAACACATCCAACACGTCTACAGAGACAGTAGCGTCAACCTCATCCCTATCCACTGGAGAGGTTTCGACCACACTGGACCAAATCGATAACAGCAAATGGCTCTATAATGCCGATGATAATGTTTACTACCAAATTGGCATTTCCTATGCTGCCGACCCCGCTGATTCGGATCAGCAAACCCTGTCTATTTTTGTTCCAGGTGATTATATGACCGCAACTGATAATGGCGATGGCACCTACACCGCAGAACTAAACACGGACGCAACGGTTGGTAATTACACAGCTGAAACTGCTCCGCTTGTTATCCCAATCAATACGCCAGGCTATTCAGCCATGTCAGCTCTGACAGACTATAGCAGTGAAGCAGCATCTTACACTGCCGAAGGAATGATTTATGTTTCTGCTGGACTACGAGGTCGAGATAGTGGGGCACCATTGGGCGTAACTGATGCCAAGGCTGCTATTCGCTATATCCGTTACAACCAAGGCAATATTGCTGGCGATACGGATACTATCTTTGCCTTTGGGACATCTGGTGGTGGTGCTCAAGCCTCAATCTTGGGCGCATCTGGAGACAGTGCCTTGTATGACGCTTATCTGGAAGAAATCGGTGCTGTCACAGGAGTCTCTGATGCTATCTCAGGTGTCATGGCTTGGGTGCCGATTACTAACCTCGATACTGGAAACCTCGCCTACGAATGGAATCTTGGTTCTGCCCGCACCGACTTGGATGATGAAACTCAGGCAATCTCAGATGATTTAGCGGCAGCCTACGCTGACTACATCAACGACCTCGGTCTTAAAGATAGCGACGGCAATACCTTGACCTTGGAAGCTTCTGATGAAGGCATTTACCAAGCTGGCTCTTAATACGATTTTATTAAGGAAACCATTGAAGATTCCCTCAATACCTTCTTAGAAAATACGACCTTCCCTTACGATGCTAGTTCTAGTCAAGGTGGCATGCCTGGTGGAGGCGGAGCACCGTCTGGGGAAATGCCAAGCGGAGAACCACCAACTGGAGAGATGCCTAGCGGTGAAGCACCAAATATGGAAACTTCTGGAACATCAGACAGTTCCTCATCAAGTGATTCTAGCTCCAATACATCTAGTAGTTCAGACGATACAGAAGCTTCTTTAGAAGCTTCTGACGGGATTACACGCAGTAGCTCCTCATCTAGCTCTGCCTTGAGTCTCTCAGGAACTTACGACAGTGTCGAAGCCTATATCGATGCCCTCAATGCTAATGGTGAGTGGGTTACTTATGATGCATCAACCAATACTGCCACCATTACCAGCGTAGCAGATTTTGTCAAGTACCTTAAAAATCCTTCCAAGGATGTCGGTGCATTTGATGACCTGAACGAAGCCCAAGGGGAAAATCAACTCTTCGGTGTTGACGGCTCTAGCACTCACTGGGACTCACGCATGACTGAAATCCTCAAAGGAACCAGTTATGAAACAGCCTACGAAGAGGACATGTCCTTGACAGATAGTCTCGGCACTGATCTGACCACACGGATTAACATGTATACACCACTCTATTACCTTTCAGATTATTACGATGGCACAGGAACATCGACGGTTGCCAAGTACTGGAGAATTCGTTCTGGCATTAATCAAGGCGATACTGCCCTCTCAACCGAAGCTAATTTAGCTCTTGCTCTTGAGAACTACGGCATCGACAATGTTGACTTTGCTACCGTTTGGGGACAAGGCCACACTAATGCTGAGGTTTCTGGAGATTCGACTGAAAACTTTATCAACTGGATTAACGAATGTTTGAAAAGCAATTCTTGATGGTAAATACCATTACGAATCATTTAAAATAGGGATAAAAACGAGGCTGGGACAAAAGTCCTAGCCTTCTAATCATTTATCATCAGTTAAACAAGTCGCAGTGGTTGGGACTAACACTCACTGGCTAGGCCAGTTTTAGTGTTACCTCTGCACAGGTCTTTAGGTGCTTCAGTGCCAATGAGCCACTGCTGAGTGACCTCTAATTCGCTGATTTCATCAGCTTTTACAGCCCTAACAAAAGAGGGAAACACTGTTTCCCCTATTTCCAACCTCAAACAGTCACTTTCTGACTGTTTGAGCTATGCAGGGGTGGGAGTGAGAAGGTCTATCCCCAGACCTTCTCAGCCCTAACCTAAAAAACGAAAAAGGGAGGGGAAATCGAACCTATTCGGTTACCGATTTTTGTCCCACTCCCATTTTTCTGTTTATTTTGTAATGATCACGACATATTCAGTAGAAGCATCTGAGACTTGATAACCATTTTTTAAATAGTTAGCAACTACTTCCTTTTCTGTGGAAGTCCCCTCGAAAACAGAACGCGGCAACACCACTAAATCTACCTCCAGGTCTACTTCTCTCTCATTATGATAAAAAATATCATAAAGTTCTTCTGTTTGTCTGAGATCCACTGTATAAGCTGAGAAAGCAAGGATTCGTTGATTTTTATCAACCTTGGCTAAAGTCTCATGGATACTGTCATACATTTCTCTTTTATCAAAGTATAACATCATATCATAATGCCATGTGTGAATAAAA
Organism: Streptococcus rifensis; assembly: GCF_053203525.1. Classification (NCBI taxonomy): domain Bacteria; kingdom Bacillati; phylum Bacillota; class Bacilli; order Lactobacillales; family Streptococcaceae; genus Streptococcus; species Streptococcus rifensis. The sequence continues at coordinate 32,030 of NZ_JBRUCW010000014.1, forward strand.
CTATAAAGAACGCTAGTAGACATGATGAAACCTATCGCAACGATTGAGGCCAATCTTCTATTTATTATAGAGAAACTGAGTTTATCTTCTGTCCAATATTCATAACAAGATTCTAGTGCTAAAAGGGACATAAAAAAGATTAAGGTATTTGTCCCATAGCTATATTGAAACCCAAGATCTGCTTGGTAATGGTAATCAGAAAGTAAGTTAATGACTACGAAAGGAACCAATAAAACAAAGTTTTCCCATCGTTTTTGGACCAGGGGTAAAAAAGCTTGAGTTGCAAAAACCATAAAGACATACTTTAACTTACGCTGCGTAAATAAACTGGCAAAGGTATAAGTTGGATTTAAGATAATATTACGAATGACAGCGATTAATCCAGATTCTTCTGCCAAGAGAAAATTATCAAATCGTGTAACCATAGCACCATCACCGAAGCGTGTCAACAAATAAATACAGGTGACAAAATACAAGAATGGAAAAACCATTTGAGAGAGAAATACTTTCAGTCTCCTTTTCTTTGTAAAATGAAGACGTCTTTGCAATAGAAAGTAAAGCCCTACTGAAAACACATAGATAAAAGCATCTTCTTTTACCATTAGGGTTAATAAAGTTATGATGAAAAGTCGCTTCGTCCACTGAGCCATATTTGCATAGACTAGCCATAAAATGAGCGGTACAAGAAAACAATTTTCGTGCATCCGATAGGATCCCGCTGTAGTAAAGGCTGGAATGGCAAAAAACCAAAGCAAAATCAAAGGCCTAAGCCATTCTGGGAGAGAGAGTTTTTTCAGAATAAAGTAAAGCGGAATTACCCCAGAAAAGACGATCAGCACTTGTAACACTTCCAGTGTCTCAAGATAGGGCCAGATAGCATAAAAGGGTAACATCAGATAAAAAATAGGGGAAATATGAACTGCAAAATGCGATAGCAATCGGTCTCGCTCCAAGGTTGTCATTGGTGTAAAATCCCTAAGCATGCTTTCAAACATTTGCGTAAAAATCCCTATATCAAAGGTCGAAACTGAAAGAGTTTTTACTTTATAAGCTGAAATCACTGCTAGATAAATAACATAAGACAGTCCAATAAAAATTACCAGAAGGTAAGAGAGCTTGAGGAGTTTAGGTTTCAACTTCCAGATTTCAACTTTTTCTAACACTGGGGTTAGCAAACAAATAATGGCCAGTGCACCTATGCCAGCAAGTAGGAAAAGCCAGAGGTGTCTAAAATTCCAATTTTCATAACTAATAACAAATCTTCCTAAATCTCCAGGATAACCGCGATAAAGCGCATAAACTGTACGAGGCAAACTTATGAGTATACTTAAAGGAATTAAAAAACGAAATCTTTCTCTACTTAGACTAAAGGTTGCAAACAGGGCAAATCCCAGGAAATAAAGACCAAATGAAATCATTAAACTAGGACTCTTCCAAAGGGTCACTAGCATAAAAAGAGCCGTTAAAACGATCAATATCTTTGTAAAATAGCCGGCATTAAAATGTTTACGAGCAATAAGTTGGACATTAAAAAGAAAGAAGATCAGTAAAAGAATAAGTAGGATGTGATTATTTTCAGGTAATTTTAAAAATAAGCTCTCAATAGGTAAAAGAATCGCATTTATAATCGCATAGGTGAAATAAGCATTGAAAAGGAAAGTTACCCATTCGAAAACTTGAAGTTCACCAAAATATCTTTTTATGTAGGGCTTTTCTAATAGTTTATTAAACATCTTGTCTCAATCTCCTTAGAGTGTTTCTATTATGTCGTCATCTATTTTCAATCAGCAACATAATATCATTTTATTATATCATGTTTTTCATCTTATGCCATGACCTTTTTTACCAAATATTATAGAAAACAGCCTTTTATTTTATCCAAATTATGTTAGAATATTAATTGGATGTTTAAATATATCATTCACTCTCCAATTACAAAACTCATCATTATAATATTTCCAATTTACCATATCTCGTTTGCATTAATAGTACCATGGTATCGTTTTAGAAAGGATTTTCACTCTTTATATGCAATCATTTTTAAATCTCATAAACAATCTTAAAAGAAAATGGATCAGACTAGTCCAAAAAGTCATTCCTCAAGAAAAATTAACTAAGATCACTCTTGTCTTTTCCAAACTTCTCCCTCTACTTTTTATTATCTCTTTTTTGAGTTACATTGCGTTAATCCGTAATGAATTGACTGTCGGCGAAAATCAAGGTAACATCAAATTTGTGGCCATTCAATCCAAGGATCCTCAATCCAAAGGATATAACGAAAATATCCGAACTAATTTAACAATTAATGGAAGTGTTCTGACAAAAGAGCAAATTGTTAGAAAGGATTGGGGAGAATACGGAGCTACAGTTATTCCAATTTTCACAGCTGATGCTCGAGATAATGAAAACCAAACCTTAGAAATTCAGAGCGAACAACCGATTAAGAGCCTAAACTTTGAATATAGTAGCTACGATTTTGGAGGTTACTTGCAAGTATATCTTGATGATAAACTCTACATGCAAATCAATAGTTACAATGGCGATGAACTTATTTATAAGCCTATCTCTCTTAAATTTGACCAGCACTATGCCATTACCAAATCCAATGGCATCTGGTGGGGACAACTAGCTCTTTTTGCTATCTTGTTATTAATTTATCTCTTCAAACTTAATAAAAATAAACAGCAATCAGGTTCTATCATTACAGCTATCCTAGTTGGTCTTGTAACCTACCTATTGGCTAAAGGGAGTCTGGAACTAGCATTCAGATATGGCGAATCTAAGGATTTTTATTTCTTCAATACCTTTACAAATCCAACAATCCAATCACTGCTCCTGATTTCTCTTATCATTTTATCTAACCTTGTTAAAAAGAAGTTACCTGAACTAAAACAATATCGTCTAGGTTTCCTTGGCCAACTGTATTATCTGATTGTCAACGGCTTGGCTCCTTTTCTTGGTCTTTACCTCATTGAGACAGCTTACTCTATCAAAAGTATCCATCAACTTAGTCCAAGTGATTATCAAGCGAATATTCTTATCTTAATCATTATTTGGACAACGATTGCTTTTCTTACCACATCTATCAAAGCTGCTAGCTTTATCTTGGTTGCAGGAAGTATGATTGTTGGAATGGTTACTAAAATTCTACTGATTGCACGAAACATGCCACTCCTCTCCTACCATTTCTTACAAGTTAGAGATGGCTTAAGTGTTGCAGGTAATACTGATTTCCATTTCACAAGCAACATGTTTGCCTTGATTTTTATCTCTTGGCTTTATCTAATTAGTGTGTTTTATCTCCCTAAATTCAGCACTCTATTTGATTATTCTATTCTCTATAAAAAAAGTAATGCTTGGACAAAAGTCAGCAATCAATTCAATAGTTTTCAAAGAAAGATTATCCAAAAATCCATTGTTATTTCGATTGGTCTCTCTAGTCTACTATTTTTCGCCAAACCAGCTATCTATGCTGTTGCCAACAGTGTAGACCTATCTCTTTACTTCTGGACACTTCAAAGTACATATTACGACCATGGTCTTCCTGTTGCACTGACTCGATACCACATTGCTGCTCAGATTCAAAAGCCAGAGGGCTATTCAACTAAAGTTGCTGAGGACATCTTGTCACAATATCCTAAAATGGAAGTAAATTCCAAGGAAAAACCAAATATTATTTTCATTCTAAATGAATCTCTAACGGATTACTCCCAATTAACAAACTTAGAATTTTCTAGTGATCCTCTGGAATTCTATCACTCTCTGGAAAAAAACACTATTAAAGGAAGCACAGTTGTCTCTGTCTTTGCAGGCAGTACTGCCAATACCGAATACGAAGCTTTGACAGGTAATAGCATGGCTATCTTGCCTCCAAATTCTTTCCCTTTCCAACAACTAATTTCTTCTCCTAAAAATAGCATTGTAAACAACCTCAAAAACCAAGGATATTCAACCTTTGCTTTTCATCCGTATGGAAAGGATAATTACCGCCGGAGCCAAGTTTATGGTTATCTTGGTTTTGATCAGTCATATTTTGAAAACTCCAAACCAGCCTTCAAGGACTTGATTGAAAATCCTGAGAGAGTCCGAGGCTATATCAGTGATGCAGCCCTTTACGAAGGTAGTTTAAAGCTCATCAAAGATAATGAAGAGCCAATCTTTAACTTTATCGTGACCATGCAAGGACACGGTGGTTATAATAATAGCGAGGAAGCTTTCCCACGAACAATTTCAATCACCAATGCTGAAAATGATCCTTCTGCTACCGATTTTTTATCAAGTGTTGATGCCTCTGATAAAGCGTTTAAAAAATTAGTTGAAGATCTCGAAAAATCTGATGAACCAAGCATTGTGGTCATGTTTGGTGATCATCATCCCATTTTATCCGATAGTTACTTCAAACCTTACTTAGATTCAAGCGATCCAAAATCTCGTTATCAGACACCATTTATTATTTGGGCTAACTTCGATTTACCTTCCATTGAAGAAACCACTATCAGTCCTAACTACCTCACACCATACCTCATGCAAGTTCTCTCGCAAACAGAGTATGCGCTACCTATTTCACCTTTCTATCAATTCCTATCAAAAGTACAAGAAGAAATTCCTGTTATGACTACTTGGGGTTACTACGATTCCAACTACAATTATTCCGAAATAGCACCTACATCTCAACTCTACAAGGATTACCAATATGTTCAATACAATAATGTTATTGATAAAAAATCTATCCAGATGACAGAGTATTACCAATAAAATTCTGTAAATAGGAAACACGCCACCATCATCACAACGCTAAAAACTCCTCACTATCTCCATTAGTGAGGAGTTTTTTGGCTAACCTATCTTTAAGCTTTCACTTCAAAGCCTTCTGCAACTGCTTCTGGGAAGGTTGTCTCAACGATTTGAGCACAATGGTCACAGATCGTTGCATGGTATGGACGCTCTGCTACAGTTTCATCAATGCGACGGCAACGCTCACAAACCTCTCCCCTAGCGCGCTCTACTGTAAAGGAAACCTCATCAACGACAACAGCATCACTTGGAGCCATGTCTTCAGAAAGCGTTAATTGCGACACGATTAGCAACTGCGCAATATCACTATCTAGAGTCGCTAGCATGACACGAACGGACTCTGGTGCATACACGGTCAAATGTGCTTCTAAGGATTTTCCAATGACTTTCGCATTACGCGCTTCTTCCAAGGCTTTTTGGGCCTGGGTACGGAAGGTCATGAAGTTTTCCCAATCTGTTAAGATCTTATTATAATGATTATAATCAACAACTTCTGGCATTTCTGAGAGTTGAACAAATTCTTCTGTTTCATGCTCTAAGTATGACCAGATTTCCTCTGCTGTATGTGGCAAGATTGGTGTCAAGAGCTTGGTCAATTTGACCAAAATCTCATAGAAAACAGTCTGCATCTGACGACGAACAGCACTCTCAGCCGCTTCAATATAAACCACATCCTTAGCAAAGTCTAGGTAAAACGCTGACAGGTCAATGGTGATAAAGTTAACCACGTTCTTGTAAATAGCCATGAAATCATACTGCTCATAAGCTTCTGTGATTTGAGCGACCAACTGGTTGAACTTCAGCATCATGTACTTGTCTACAGGACGTAAATCTTCGAAATCAACCGCATCTGAAGGTGCAAAATCACTGGTATTAGCAATCAAGAAACGCATGGTATTACGGATCTTACGGTAGGTCTCAGAAACTTGACCAAGAATATCCATAGATACGCGAACATCATTGTCTGTATCAACAGAAGCTACCCAAAGGCGCAAGATTTCTGCACCATATTGCTTGGCGACATCGTTTGGCGAAATAATATTACCTTTGGACTTAGACATCTTTTCACCCTTACCATCAAGGACAAAACCTTGGGATAAGACTGACTTATAAGGGGCATGACCATTGACCGCTACAGATGTAATGAGGGAAGAGTTAAACCAACCACGGTACTGGTCAGATCCTTCAAGGTAAAGGTCCGCTGGATAAGAAAGGCCTTCACGTGCATTCATAACCCCATTCCACGAAGACCCTGAATCAAACCACACATCCATGATGTCAGTTTCTTTTTCAAAGAGCCCATTTGGCGAACCTGGATGGGTAAAGCCTGCTGGTAGAAGGTCTTTTGCTTCAGATTTCCACCAGATAAGGGAACCGTGCTTTTCAAAAAGATCAGCCACATGGTCCGTCACTTCCTTGGTCATAATGGCTGTGCCGTCTTCTGCATAGAAAATTGGCAGAGGCACACCCCAAGTACGCTGACGAGAGATAACCCAGTCTCCACGGTCACGAATCATGTTGTAGAGACGTGTTTTCCCCCAAGCTGGGTAGAAGTTGGTCGCATCAATTTCATCGAGAATCTCTTGGCGGAATTTAGACACTGAAGCAAACCATTGTGGGACAGCCCGCCAGATGATTGGCTTTTTGGTTCGCCAGTCAAAGGGATAGGAGTGGTTAATCACTTCTGAAGCCAACAGAAGGTCTCCTAGTTTTTCAGTCACTGTTGGCAAGACCTTATCATAGAATTGCCCTTCAAAGTCAGGACCTGCTAGTTCATTCATGAGACCACGTTCATTGACCGTTACATAGACTTCAAGATTATATTTCATGCCGACATTGTAGTCGTCCTCACCAAAAGATGGTGCCGTATGAACAATCCCTGTACCCGAATCAGTTGTGACGTGGTCCCCAAGGATAACCAGTTCATCTACTGCCTCATCCCAAGGATGCTCGGTCACGATGTACTCTAACTCAGTCCCCTTGTGAGTCGCAATGAGGTCAAAACTTTCCCAGCTAAATTTAGCTGCAAGGCTATCCACTAAAGCTTCAGCTACGAGATATTTGCGATCTGATCCAGCAGGCTTGACGACGACATAAGGGACATCTGGACCAACCGTTAAACCACGTGACGCTGTAATGGTAAATGGTGTAGTCGTCCAGACGACAATGTAAGTATCTGTGTCAAGAACACCTTTGCCGTCTTTGACCTTGTTGGCATAATAAAGTGAGGTCGAATCAATATCGTGGTACTCAATCTCAGCTTCAGCTAAAGCTGATTCAGATGACCATGACCAGTAAACAGGTTTCGCACCGCGGTAGATAAAGCCTTTATCAGCCATAGCCCCAAAAACACGAATTTGAGCTGCTTCAAAATCAGGTGTCAAGGTAATATAAGGATTTTCCCAATCTGCAGAGACTCCTAAACGTCTAAAGTCATCTCGTTGCTTATCTACTTGAGAGAGGGCGTAGTCACGACACATCTCAAGATAGGTAGCCAGGTCTATTTCCTTACGTTTGACGCCCTGCTTAGCCAATACTTGCTCAATTGGAAGACCGTGAGTGTCCCAGCCTGGTACGTAAGGAGCGTCAAAGCCCATCATGGACTTGGAACGCACAATGATATCCTTTGAAATTTTATTTAACGCATGGCCGACATGGATATTTCCATTAGCGTAGGGAGGGCCATCATGGAGGTGAAATCCAGGTTTTCCAGCATTTAACTCTTGACGCTTCTTATAAAGCTCTGCTTCATCCCAAGCTTTCTGCCACTCCGGTTCTTTATTAGGCAAACCAGCTCGCATTGGAAAAGCTGTTTGACCTAGATTTAATGTTTCTTTTAATTTCATATACAACTCCTTATTCAACAAAAAGGTACCACAAAACCATCGCTAAGGACGACAGTTTCGTGGTACCACCTTAATTTAGATAGGGTATCCCCTATCCCTCTAAGCACATAAGGGGTGCTATCCCTCCTGACTTACTGAATGTTTCAGCCAGAATCAGCAAAAGGATAAGACAGTACCTAGTGATGACAGGCCTTCCACCAGCGCCTGCTCGCTTAACATATAGGAGTGTCTCGTGTTTTTGCTTTGATGTTAGTATAAATCAACAGATTCTGATTCAGCTTGCTGAACAGCATCTGTAATTTCTTGTTTATTTAAAATTTGTGTTTCTTGATAAGCTTGCAACTCTTGGTTGGCTTCTTCAGCACGACGGGCGATTTCTGCCAATTCTTCTGGCGACAACTGACGGGTCATGTCAAGTGCATCATCTTCATGAGTATGAACCTCTTCAGAAAGAGCTGTTGCTACCACTTCTTTAAAGGCTTCATCACTTGTTTGAAGGTAAGTAGCTGTCGGGCGTAAAATTTCTTCCCATTCGGATGAATCTACAATTGCCAATTGACTCTCAATCGTAGACTTAAGGCGTTGTTGGAAAACACGAGACTTATTCTTAAGCTCTTCTGTCTCAACAGCTACGCGCTTCGCATTGTCAGTGGCTTCCCGAAGAATGTCATTGGCTTTAGCTTTAGCAGTCTCCAATAGGAAAGCTGCGTCATGCTCAGCCTGTTTGATGATATTTTGACTCTCGCTGGCAGATGTTGCTTTTAGCTTATCAGCTGTATCTTGAGCCAAAATGACAGACTGGCTGAGTGATTCTTTCATCTCGTCAAAATAGGCTAAGCGCTCGTTAAGCATCTTAATCGTTGTTTCTTGTTCAATATTTTTGCGGACTAAATCCTCATAATCGCGCGTTACAATATCTAAAAATTCATCCACTTCTTGGATATTGTAACCCCGGAATTTACCTGCAAACGTTTTATCTCTAATATCTAAGGGTGTAAGAGCCATTATTTTCCTCCAATTTTGGTAATCAGCAGTTTATGTTTGCCATTTCTGGTTAGCCCATTGTCTTCGTCAATTTTAAAACGACCAAAACCTCTGCAACTAACCAAGTCGTCTATTTTTAGGGAATAACTTGGATTTTCCATCAGTTGATGGTTTAATTTCACCTTATGTTGCTCAATCAATTTAGAAGCTTGCTGTCGGGATAAGTTGTAGGTCGATGCAATTAAACTATCCAGACGAAGACTGGTTGTTAAGAGTTCCTTTATTGTCGCCTCTTCGTTAGGCCTCGCTAATTCTGAGTAAGGAATTTCCCGCCAAGTAACGGGAACTCTAGACATTTTAGTGATGTTTTGAATCACTAGTTGACTTAACTTAGCATCCAGCACAATTTGCGTCGTCCCTTCACCTAAAATGATGTCCCCAAGTAAGTGCCTTTGAATTCCTAATTGATTAACCAAGTTTCCTAAAATCTGAGAATGGGTTATCCTATTAAACTTTCTGGCATATTGAAGCTCCAGAAGTTGAATCTCAAAATCACTTTCTTCTAAGACATAATAATCAGGCGCTATGATCAACCGACAAAATTCTGTAGGCATTAAAAGATAACTACTATAAACTTGCAATCCTGCTCTTTTAGCCAGAGAAACTGTGATATCCATTTCTCTTGGATTTAAAAAAGACGTTAGCACAATAGTGTATTGATTTTGAACTTGATCAATCTTATCAAGCATTTTTTCAACAAAGACCTTCTCATCAGCATTAAAATGTTGAAATAAGGAATTAGAATCTGTTTTACTTGCTATCATAAAAAAGTAACTAAAAGCATATTTAACAAACGAATACCAAGCATCTGAATGAGCTGCAAAGAAAGGATTGCTACTGCCACTGAGAAGTCCAGCGTCCCAAAGGTTAGATTGAATCTTCTAAAAATGCTGATATAAGGCTCTGCTATTCGAGTTATGATTTGTCCTAATCTGCTTTGGTGGGCTCCAGGAAACCAGGACATCAGGGCGTAAACCACTAAAATAAAGGAATAAACCTCAATCACCCTAGTAAAGACAATTGCTATATATTGAATTAATTGAATCATAATTTACCGACGTTTCATATCAAAATCATAGTGAGAGTCGCTTGGTTCTCCTCGTAATCCCATATCTTCAATATTCACGACAACATTAGCTGGCGTCAATAACCACATGGTTGATGAGATTTTTTTTAGATTACCATCTAGGACAAAGCGTGCGCCATCTAAATAATCAATACAACGTCTTGCTTGCGAATCAGTCATATGTTGAAAGTCGATTAAGACACTAACTTCCTGCAATAAAAGATTGACTATTTCACGAGCCTCTTCGTATTTTTTAGGAAATTTGATATCGATGGTTGTCATTTCAGCACTAGCTTGTCGCGGTTGAACATGACGGGCAACTTCGTTATGACTCATCTGAGTTGCTACTGATTGATTTGCCATTGGTTTTATTCTTTCTTGTCTCGTGTTAGTAGATTTGTTAATCTCTGGTTCTGGAATCTTTGTCGAAGAATTCTCATAATAATAGTCAGCAGGCTCCTCAAGAGTTTCCTCAGAAACTTCTTCTGTATCAAAATAGCCCATCAATCTACTGATTTTATCTAATAATGCCATTAATTCATTCCTTGTTTGAAAAATGCTGTCCCAATACGCACATAGGTTGCACCAGCTGCAATAGCAAGCGGGTAATCCTGACTCATCCCCATACTCAGTTCTGTCATAGGCATATTGGGCCAAGATTGCTGTTGAATGGTTTGACGCAAGGCCTCTGTTTGGTCGAAAATACCTTTGATGATGACAGGCTCCGCACCAAATGGTGCCATTGTCATCAGCCCAACAAGTTCAATATTCGAGTACAAAGCTAGCTCTGGTAAAACAGAGTCAAGTTCCTCTATTCGAAAGCCATGTTTACTCTCTTCTTTAGAAATATTAACTTGTAAAAAACACTTGATTGGTCGTGACGCCCTTTTCTGAATTTCAGCCGCAAGTTTTAAGGAGTCTAATGCATGAAAATAGTCAATTTCATTGATGACATCCTTTACCTTACGTCGCTGAAGACTCCCTATAAAATGCCATTTGACAGATTCGTCTTTCAATAGTGCCTTCTTTTCCAAAAAACGATCAACTCGATTTTCACCTAAATCTGTAGCTCCAGCATCAATCACCTCTTTAGTAATAGAGCTGTCGACATATTTTGTGACAGCTATTACTTTTACGGATGATTCAGGAACACCAGCATTTTGACAAGCTTTTGAAACCTTGTCAAAAACCTGTTGAGCATTCTCTCTAAGATCCATTATTAACGGTTACGGAAGAAAGGAGGTGTATCCAATTCTTCATCATTATCAAAATCATCTGCTGGAGTGTATTTTTCAACAGAGACGCCATGTGTTTCAGTCACAGGACGAACGATATTGTTACGTCTGAGATCCCAATCACCAAACGAAGCCCCTTTAGGTGGCTCTTGACGAGAAGATTGAGGTGCAGCTGGTTGCTCAAAACGATCAGCCATATCAAAATTACGCTCATAAGCATTTGGAACCGAGCGAGATGATGGTGCAGTTTCACTGCCGAAACCTGACACAGCATTGGCCCGTTCTTGACGAACACCTGTCGCAACAACTGTTACGCGAATCTCATCTTGCATGCTTTCATCAATAGACGTACCCAACCAGATGTTTACACCTTTGCCAGCTGCCTGATGCACAATCTCAGACGCTTCTTCGGCTTCAATCAAGCTCATATCAAGACCACCAGTGACGTTAACGATAACATCCTCAGCGCCATCAATTGTTGTTTCAAGAAGTGGTGAGTAAATCGCTTTACGCGCAGCCTCTTGAACACGCTCATCCCCAGTACCGATACCGATACCCATAAGAGCATTCCCTTTGTTTTCCATAACAGTTTTCACATCAGCGAAGTCAAGGTTGATGAGACCAGGGTTGGTAATCAAATCCGAAATCCCTTGAACACCTTGACGGAGAACATTATCTGCCTCACTCAAGGCTTCTAGAAGTGGTGTTTTCTTATCCACAATTTCTAACAAGTTGTTATTGGAAATAATTAACAAAGTGTCAACGTTGTTGCGTAATTCATTAATACCTTCAATTGCAAAGTTACCACGCTTGCCACCTTCAAAGCCAAAGGGACGAGTCACAACTGCTACTGTTAAGGCTCCAATTTCTTTTGCGACACGTGCGATAACTGGAGCGGCTCCCGTACCAGAACCGCCACCCATACCAGCAGTGATAAAGACCATATCCGCACCAGTAAGGGCTTCACGAATGGTTTCTTCACTCTCTTCTGCTGCTTTACGGCCAACTTCTGGTTGACCTCCAGCCCCGAGACCACGGGTTAATTTCGGTCCAAGCTGGATGACTGTCTCAGCTTTAGAATTACTCAAGGCTTGAACATCTGTGTTAGCCGCAATAAATTCGACACCTGCAACACCTTCTGTAATCATACGATTGATCGCGTTGCCGCCGCCACCACCGACACCAATTACTTTAATGACAGCGCCTTGGGCATATGCCGCTTCAAATGAAAATGTCATAACTATTCACCTTCTCTTTTACTTTTTATTCAAACATACTACCGAAAATGCCACGAACCCTATCGCCAAGTTTTTGACGATTATCAGCTTCTTCATTGGTTGAATAATCTGGCATCCCATCAACAGTCACATAAGGATTTTCATCGTTTTGTTGACTATTAGCCTGTGAAACTGGTCGGAAGTTAGGTAGGTCAATCGGCTTAGAACGTAAGTATTCTTCCCCATTGACTGCCGCTTGAGCAATTTGCTCAATATCATCCATATTACCAGCATATTCAACGATACTAATGACATGAGCAAAGGCAGGATTACGAATACCAATTTGATTCGGTACATAAAGTTTGACTGGACGGTTAAAGACCTCTTGAGCCAATTCAACAACACCAGGGATGGTTGCACCGCCACCAATCAGGACAATACCACCAGGGAGATCTAAATTATGTGTACGGTCCAAGTCCTGCTTAACACGATCAAGAATGTGTTGCAGTCGGGCCGCAATAATTTCTGATAGATGTATCTCAGTGATATCTTGCGGAGTGCTTTCTCCAATAACCTCAACCTGCATCGTTTCTTTGTGACTGGCAAGTGCTGGATAGGCAATACCAAAGTTGTATTTCAAGTTCTCCGCAATGGATTGAGACGTGGTGAGTACCTTTGAAATATCTTTAGTGACATAGTCACCACCTTCTTGGTAAACATTCGTGTAGACCAATTTTTGATTGCTGACACAAGCCACTGTAGTTTGGCCGCCACCTAGATCAATAACTGTAGCCCCAAACTCTCGCTCCCCTTCATTGAGAATGGATTGCCCAATGGCCAATGGACTGATGATGATATTATCAACAGACACACCAGCTTGAGAAACAGTCTTACGCAAGTTATGCAAGATAGTTTTAGGTCCGGTATAGAGGAGTCCGTGAACTTCTAAGCGAATCCCCATCATTCCACGAGGGTCTTTAATACCTGCGAAGGAATCCACCATGAATTCTTCAGGAACAAAAGCAACAATCTCACGCTCAGGTGTCATGTTTTTGGTTAGGGAAGACTTGATGACATTGTCTACATCTTGGTCTGTAATCTCTTGGGAGTTACTCGTTACTGGAATCATCCCTTGTGCCGGTTCAATCTGGAGGAGGTTTGCTGGAAGTCCAACACTCACTTTATCAATAGCAACACCAGCCTTTTCTTCAGCTTCCTTCAAAGCTTTACGAATAGCTGAAGCAGCTACCTCGATATTAATAATAATACCGTCTTTTACACCAGCACTCTTGGTATTACTAACACCAATAATATTTAATTCATCATTTACAAATTCTGCTACAAGCACTTTGATTGAGCTTGACCCAATATCTAAACCTGTAAAGAAGCCATCTCTAACCATTACATCAGTCCTCTCTGTCCTTTGATTACTCTCAGTTTTAAATAATCTTATTTAGAATTATCCAAACTTTATTATACCATAAAATGGCTGAAAACCTAGTGTTTTTTCTTTCTTTTTGAATTATTTTGCATAAGTAAAAACACCAACCTCCATATCTATGTAGCTAGGCACATAAAGATCTTTAATAACCTTCTCATAATAAGGTAATTTTACTGCTATTTCTGATAAGGGAACTATTATCGTGTGCCCTTCAACCGTTTCTATCGTTAACAGGTCTTCTGTGGCATTGCTTGGAGTTTGCTTAACACTCAAGAATCGTGTCAGAATCGAGGTTTGTTCTAATTCAGATAAATTAATGATAAATTCTTTTATGCGGCTCAAATCCGTTAACTCAAACTCTAAGAACGGGGAAGGAAGGCTCTCAGCAGCGACAGATGAATCAAGAACATCCCCGCTAGATAGGACAGGATGGTAGACATAACCATCTTTGACATAACCTATCACCTGATGCTCTTCGATCGTTATCGTGAAGGTGGTTGGAAACTGGTAGGAAACCGCTGCATTCTTAACCCAAACCATTTGGTCTTCAATCGACTTGACTATTTGGTCCTGCTCGAAAAAGGTTGCCAGCGTGTAGTCCTCTTTATAAATTCCAGTATTGGCAAGAATATCTTCTGCACTAACTTGACTTTGGCCTTCAACCATAATCGTTTTTTCTTTAGACCAAGGGGAAACAAAATAACCCGCAATCATAATGGCCAACAAAACTCCCAAAACGAGGGTCACTAGACGTAAAAAGTATTTTTCTTTTGCCCCCCACTTCCATAAATGAGGTCGTTTTTGGAGTAAGTCAGTCGTTTCGGGTAAAGCATCATCAGCTAAAGCAGAAGCTTCCTGAACTAAGTCTTCACCTACCTCAGGCTCTTCACTAGCATCCGTTTCTGTTTTAGATTCTGTTTCAGATTCTGTTTCGGACTCTTCTTCATCCCTTAGGTCATCTGTTGAAGATGACACGTCTTCCTCAGAACTGAGTACCTCTTGAGGGGAGTCAAGATCTGCCTGTTCAGGACTCTCCATGTCTTCATACCCTTCCGATGACTGAGTAGCATGGTCCGAACCTTGAATATCATTCTCCGCATCCTGGCCAGCCTGTTCTGAATGACTGTCTGACTCAGAAATCAACCCATCTATTTCCGAAATGAGAGCATCCTTTGCTGGGTTTTCAGCTTTTTCCCTAGCTCTTTTTTCAAGATAAGCATGATTTTTACGCAACCATTCGGCTAAATCGATGGTTTTGCTAGATTCCTGTTCTTTCTCTTCGCCCCATACCTCATGGGAAGTATCTTTTTCAGACATAATAACTCTTCTCTTAATTAATTTTCTTTTTTGCCATTAATATCCGTCATCAAGAGTTGGTAAAAACTCTCTAACGTTTGGATTTCTTTTGATTGGCCCATGGTTTGTTCATAAGTCTCTCTTTGGGCCAGTAGTTGATTAACCATCTTATTTAAGTTAGCAACTGTTAATGCGTCTTCTTGAAGTGTTGGTGCATAGCCTTGTTTCTCAAAGTAAGTAGCATTTTCAAGCTGGTCACCACGGCTAGCTTTTTTACCAAGTGGCACGATCACATGAAGTTTTTTCATGGCTAAGAGTTCAAAAATCGTATTGGACCCACCTCGTGTCACTACAATATCAGCCAAGCTAATAAGCGGTTGATAGAGTTCGGTTGCATAAGCCAGACGGTATACGCCAGAACTAAGTTCTTCAAACCCTTTATCTCCTGTTAGGTTAATGATATTATAGTTTTGTGTCAGGACTAATTTATAATCAGTGATAAAGTCATTGAACACCTTGGCACCACCGGATCCACCTACAAATAAGAGGGTTGGTTTTTTGGCATCAAATGCTTCTAAAACCGGCTTAAGGTCATCCGGTAATGTCTCTGCTTTTTCAGTAACCTTAGTGACTGCCCCAATGTGTTTCGCTTTTGTCAAGCCATGTCCCTGATCAAAGGTTGTATACATCTTATTTGCAAACTTATAGGCAATTTTATTGGCAAGCCCCATAGACAAATCCGATTCATGAATAAAAACCGGAACACCAGCTAGCTTAGCAGCAATAACTGGAGGCACCGATACGAACCCACCTTTTGAAAAAAGAGCCTGAGGTCTTGATTTTAGCAAGATAAAAAAAGACTGAAGGACACCCCAAATCACTTTAAAGACGTCTTTGAGGTTCTCCCAACTGAAATAGCGACGAAGCTTGCCCGAAGAAATTCCATGGTAGGTTATAGGATAGCCTGATTCTGTTATTTGAGTACGTTCGATTCCTTCTTTGTTTCCAATGTAATGAACATCCCAACCATCTTCAATTAATTTGGGAATAAGGAGGAGATTGAGGGTCACATGTCCTACCGTTCCTCCTCCAGTCAATACTATTTTTTTCATTTATAATACCGTATCCTTTAATTTAGCAACTGTTTCGATGAAAACATCCCCCCGTACTTCAAAATTAGTATACATATCCCAGCTTGCATTAGCAGGACTAAGAAGGACTGTATCACCAGCAGTTGCTAACTCAAATGCTTTTAGGGTCGCATCTGCAATGTCGGTTGCAGTCACAAAAGGAACTCCTGCGGCCTCTGCCGCTGTAACCATACGAGGCGTAGACTCTCCAAGAATAACCATGTGTTTCAAGCCTTTGAGGTCTGGCACTAATTCGTTAAAATCATTGCCCCGATCGAGACCGCCTGCAATCAAGATAACCCTTTCATTTGCAAATCCAGACAGAGCTTTTTGAGTGGCTAGGATATTGGTTGACTTACTATCATTAAAGAATTTGACCTCTTGAACCTCTCCAACATATTGCAGGCGATGCTTAACCCCACTGAAATGTGTCAAGGTGTCTTTAATTGTTTCGGTGTCAATGCCAGATAGTTTGGCCACAGCAATCGCCGCAAGTGCATTTTCAACATTATGAAGACCGGGTACCCCAACATCTGTTGCTGCCATAATTGGCTCATCTTGGAAATAAAGCATTCCGTCTAGTAGGTAGGCTCCGTTAACTTTTTCGTCCGTTGAAAAAGGTAGGATGGTAGCCTGAGTCTGTGCTGCCAGATACTTGGCTGTATCTTGGTTAAAATTCAGAATGAGGTAATCCTCTTCTGTCATGTTTTTCTGCAATTGCCACTTAGCGGTCACATAGCTATCAAAATCCCCATGATAGTCTAGATGTGTCGGCATTAGATTGGTTATCACGGCAATATGAGGTTTGAATTGATCAACTCCCATCAATTGAAAGCTTGATAATTCCATAACGAGGATGTCATTGTCAGTAGCCTTTTGAGCGACACTTGAGGCTGGAAATCCAATATTTCCACTTAGATGAGCAACTTGCCCACCGGCATTTAACACCTCAGCAATCATGGTTGTCGTAGTTGTTTTCCCATTAGATCCTGTGATGCCAATAATGGGAGCATCCGAAATGAGGTATGCTAGCTCAACTTCTGTTAAGATTGGTATTCCTTTTTCTTGAGCCTTGACAACCATGGGATTCGTATAGGGAATCCCTGGATTTTTTACCATAAGGGCAAAATCTTCATCTAGCAATTCTGTTGGATGACTGCCACAGATTACTTTGATGCCTTCTTCTAAGAGACCTTGAGCCATTTGATTTTCTTCAAAGGGCTTGCCATCATTAACGGTCACAATTGCCCCTAATTGGCTCAATAATCGAGCTGCGGATTCACCAGATTTTGCTAGCCCTAATACAAGGACTTTTTGATTTTCAAAAGTTGTGGGATTTTTCATACTATCTCTTTTTCTTAACGCGTCGTTTTTCTTACTATTCTACCTTGAAAACCTGATATTTTCAAGAAAAGAACGAGGATGAAACCGAAAATACCTGTTTTCAGTTTCATCCCCGTCCGGTATGTGTTTTAAATGAAGACCCTGACTCTGGCGAGTTTCCTTACCAATCTGAGTTCAACTAGAATCTCTTGATGAGCAAAATTAAAAATTAATATCATTTGTCTCAGTTTCGTAACAACTCATAATTCTATCGACTATACAATTTTAAGGTTTGCTGACAATCTTATTTTTAGATTTTGTTTTTAACTTTGGGGTCATTTTTTCCATATCCCAGATAGCCCAGAATCCTAAGAAGACAACGATCCCACCAACCCAAACTTCAAGGGTCGAGCGTGTCAGACTGATAATGGCTAGTATGATTGAGGTCACGACTAAGACAACCGCAAATACAAGGAGCATCAAGTTCAGGGTCCCCTTAATAGCCTTAGGTGCGGCAAAAATGTAAAACAGTACCAGCAAAATGGCTAAAATCAGGTAAAACATAACTACTCCTTTCTATATTAATTGCTTAGTCGGCTTGTTTTTTGTATTTGTTAGCCTTGTCACGCCCAGCTTTATCAAGGATTTGCTTGCGCAATCGGATTGATTCTGGTGTGACTTCCATGTACTCATCGTCGTTCAAGAATTCAAGCGACTCCTCAAGGGTCAAAATCCGTGGTGTCTTGATGACAGAGGTTTGGTCTTTGGTTGCTGAACGGACATTGGTCATCTGTTTAGCTGTTGTGATGTTGACCGTCAAGTCATTATCGCGTGAGTTCTCACCGATGATCATTCCTTCGTACACTTCAGTTCCTGGATTAACAAAGATGGTCCCACGTTCCTCGATACGCATGATGGAGTATGTTGTTGCCTTACCAGCATCAATAGAGACAAGTGCACCACGGTGGCGGCCACCGATTTCACCTGGAACGACTGGCAAGTACTGGTCAAAGGTATGGTTCATGATACCGTATCCGCGTGTCATTGACAAGAACTCTGTTGAGTAGCCAATCAAGCCACGAGCTGGGACGAGGAAGATCAGACGGGTCTGACCGTTGCCTACCATTTGCATATCAAGCATGTCCCCTTTACGTTCTGAAAGGGATTGAATAACGGATCCTTGATATTCTTCAGGTGTGTCGATTTGGACGCGCTCAAATGGCTCACATTTGACACCATCAATCTCTTTAATGATTACTTCTGGCCGAGACACTTGAAGCTCATATCCTTCACGACGCATGGTCTCAATAAGGATAGACAAGTGCAATTCTCCACGGCCTGACACCGTCCATTTATCTGGAGAATCAGTTGGTTCAACACGAAGAGAGACGTCCGTTTGAAGCTCTGCTAAAAGGCGTTCTTCTACCTTACGAGAGGTCACCCACTTTCCTTCACGGCCTGCAAATGGTGAGTTGTTAACCAAGAAGGTCATTTGAAGCGTTGGCTCATCAATGCGAAGAATTGGTAAAGCTTCAACGGCATCAGTCGGTGTGATTGTTTCCCCGACAAAGATGTCCTCCATACCCGAGACAGCAATCAGATCTCCAGCTTTGGCTTCTTGGATTTCACGGCGCTCAAGGCCGAAGAAACCAAAGAGTTTGGTCACACGAAAATTCTTAGTCGTGGCATCCAGTTTAGACAAGGTAACCTGGTCGCCAACCTTAATGGTTCCACGGAAGACACGTCCGATACCGATACGACCGACGAAGTCATTATAGTCAAGAAGAGATACTTGGAACTGAAGGGGTTCGTCCGAGTTATCCACCGGTGCCGGGATATGCTCGATAATGGTGTCAAAGATTGGCGCCATCGTTGCTTCTTGATCTGCAGGATTATCAGATAAAGATGATGTTCCGTTGATAGCTGAGGCATATACCACTGGGAACTCCAACTGGTCATCATCCGCTCCAAGTTCAATGAAGAGTTCAAGAACTTCATCAACCACTTCTTCAGGACGAGCAGAAGGCTTATCAATCTTATTAACAACGACGATTGGAATCAAGTCTTGCTCCAAGGCCTTTTTAAGGACGAAGCGGGTTTGTGGCATGGTTCCTTCATAGGCATCGACAACCAAGACAACCCCGTCAACCATCTTCATAATCCGCTCCACTTCACCACCGAAGTCCGCGTGCCCTGGCGTGTCCATGATGTTGATGCGAACATCGTTGTAGGCAACGGCCGTGTTTTTCGCAAGGATAGTAATCCCGCGCTCTTTTTCGATATCGTTGGAATCCATAGCACGCTCGTCCAAGTGAGTACGAGCATCAAGGGTTTGTGATTGCTTCAATAGTTCATCAACCAAGGTTGTTTTTCCGTGGTCAACGTGGGCAATGATAGCAATGTTACGGATATCTTCTCTTAATTTAGTCATGTTTCCTCTTTATTATATTTAAAATTCTTTCAACTATTCAGTATAGCACAAACTTTTTCAAATTGCTGATTAGACCATGCTGTAAATGTTTTCATCCTTCTTAACGAAAGTTCCCAAAAGATTTCCTTTTCCAAAAGGAAAAAGGCTGTTCTTAGACAACCTTATTTTCTTTCACTTTTCCTTCCCAGTTTTCAAGTCCGTAACTGAGGATGTAGATTTCTTTAAAGCCATTTTTCTTTAGCAAGAGAGCCGCATTAGTCACTAGGCCTCCCCGAAGATTTTCATAGAGCAGAACTGGCTTATCCTTACGCAAGGCGCTGAGGCTATCTTTGAGCTGTGCTTGAGGGATATTACGGGCACCCAGGATATGCTTGCGATTAAAAGCTGAGGGGTCTCTCACATCGATTAGCTGGCCACTGCGCATCATATGCCTAAAATCGTCGTTCTCAAGTAAGGTAGCGGCTTGACGCAAGCGCCAATAGCGGTAACCAGTATATGCTGCTACAATAATGACTGTTAAACCTAATATTATCCAATTATTCATCTTTTTTCCTTCTCTTTTCAATATATGCTAATTCTCTCCGATGTTCTTGTCGCAGGATTAGCTCTGCTTGAAGATATTCAGGGCTTGAAATAAGCCCATTTTCATGGACTTGTTTCAGTTCAATCTGACTCATTTCTATATCGTAGAGACGATTCCCCATATAAACCAATATCCCAAATCTCTTCAACAATTGCTGAACGTCGTAAAAGGTTTTCATGTTTCCTTATTTTATCAAAAGTTTAAGGTTTAATCAAATTTCTTCCTCGTTTTCAAACCAAAGAGAAGCAGGCCTTCGATCTGAGCCAAAGGCAGTTCCATCTCAAAAACTAAATAGATTTTCTGTTCTGATTGGAAAAACCACCTTGACATACGTGTTGCTGACAGATTTAGTGACCGTTAGGGGTGACTGGCAAGTAGCCTCTTTCCATACAATGATAACGGACTAGAAGGTGTCTTGGTCTGTATTTTCCTGCCATCGATGCTGAGGATGAAATATCTGATAGTCAGCTTCAATTCCCTGAGAAGAAAGAACAACTCCATGAAGCGCTCCCTGATAAGCAGCACCTCCATCAATGTTTAGCCTGTTATTTTGATACCATAAATGTGTCTCCGCTGCATCAGAATGTAGATATTGAACCGGGGTATGGCCAAAAATCACCAATTTTTCAGGTCGGGCAGGATGATTATAAAACTCTTCCCTCAGCCATACAAAATCTCTGTCACTCGTTTGACGCCAATCTGAAAGATCTAAATTAATCCCTGCATGAACAGCAATGAAAAATTCATTTTCACTAAAATAAGGCAAGTTTTCTAAAAAAGGCAACAAATCTGGATAGTTTTGACAGATGGTCTGCGCTAATTCTGCCGGTGATAAGGTTTCACTGGCCCCTTCATACAGCAAATCATCTATAGTTTCCTTGCCACCATTTCTTAAGTAATTCAAAAATCGTTGTTCCGGATCCTTCAACCAGTTTTGAAGCATTTCCTCATGATTACCCTTGAGGCATATCGCCTTGCCAGCAGCGACTAAGTCCATTACTGTCAACAAACAATCCTTGCTTTTGGGTCCTCGGTCTACTAAGTCTCCTAAAAAGACTAAGTCTTCCGTTTCTTCATTCCAGTGCTTCAGCAACTGTTCCAACAGATCAAATTCTCCGTGGACATCCCCAACGATAAACCATTTCTCTTTCATATTGGCTCCTCACTTTGACATTAGTATACCACGGGACTGATCTTTTTGCAGAAAAAAATCTTACTTAAAAATATTCCACAGCTCCATTAACACCAAAAAAGCTAGACAATTCTTTTAGAGAATTGTCTAGCTCCTATAAGATCTATGAAAGTCACTGAATGACATGTTCCCATTATAATTTCGGTGCGTTCCCAAGTTCAGCCTGAAGCATCCAAATGTGTTTTTCTAGGCTAGCTTTAGCACCTACATAGATGTCATTAGTGACATCGTCGCCCTCTTTATCAGTCACATCAAGAGCAATTTGGAAGTGATCCGCCAAGTAACGGAAGACTTCTACGACACGTGCCAAATGGTCTGTCATTGAAAGACTAAAATCTCCTTTGACTTCAACCAATTGAGACTGTTCATCAAACTCTTTAAGGGTTGAAAATGGTGCCCCACCAAGCGTAATCAAGCGTTCGCTTAGTTCGTCCAAGTATCCGTCCAATTCTTCCATATAGTCATCCATTTTAGGATGGTAGACCAAGAAACCTTGGCCACGCATATACCAATGGATTTGATGGAGAATGCTATGAGCTTTGGATAGATCTGCGACAGACTGATTTAAAACAGCTTTTGTCGTTTGAAGGACATCAGCCTTGTTAAGTGCTACAACAGATGGTTTTGTGTTTGTCATAATGGTCTCCTTCTCTTTTCTATTGTTACTTTTATTATAACGCTTTAAAAAAAGCTCTGCAAAGATTAGTGATTAAATTAGAAAAGTTGCACAATTTTAGATCAATTACGAATAAAGAATTATGAGATATTTTTTACTTTTTTTCATAGGAGCGAGTCTCGGATCCTTTTTTGGGCTTGTGATTACACGCTTCCCTGACCAATCTATTATAAGTCCTAGCAGTCATTGTGATCAGTGTCAACGCAAACTAGCCTACCGTGATTTGATTCCTATCTTCTCACAGCTAGCTAATTGCTTTCGCTGTCGTTTCTGCCAGCAAGCGTTTTCGTCTTGGTATTGGCTTTTAGAAATTACTTGCGGTTCTCTTTTCTTATTAACCTGTCTAGGTCAGCTGAGCTGGGGTGAATTAATTGTCTCTTATGCTCTGCTGGTTCTTACCATCTATGACAGCAAAAACCAGACCTATCCACTGATGGTCTGGCTAAGTTTCTTTATATTAACGAGCTTGCTTGCTCCTTGGCAAATGGCTACCGTTATCTGTTTCTTTTTGGCCGGCTTAGCCCAGTTGGGCTACATCCCGATGGGAGCAGGTGACTTCCTCGTCCTAGCCAGCATTAGCCTCGTTTTTTCTGTCCAAGAACTCCTCTGGCTCCTCCAGATAGCAAGTCTCCTAGGCATCGCCTATTATGCGGTTCGAAAAACGAAAGGCAGTATCCCGTTTGTTCCCTTTCTGGGTATTGCCTATACGCTTTTGATGCTCGTGAGGGTCTGGTGAGAGGTTTTTAGAAAACAGTCTTGTATGCTTTTTTCAATCCCTCGTACACACCATAAGCCAATAAGCCACCTAGAGCATTGGTCCCGAGGTCATCGATTTCAAAAACACGCTTAGCATCAATCAAGAGGTCAAGTAACAGCTGAGTACACTCGATGCTTAAACTAATGTAAAAGCTGTAGAGGAGGGCTTTCTGCCAGCTCCGCCATTTTGGAAAGAGAAAAAGAAGCCCCAAAACCAGGGGGAAAAGCAGGAAAACATTGGCCGCATTTTGGAGGAGAATCCAGAAATAATCCAGCGGACTCTCCACCTGATTGGCATTCACAAAACTGTTGAAAGGGATAGGTAAGATATAGAGCCTGCCTATCTGCATAATGCCAGGCGTTGAGACTTCTTTTACCTCAGGAAACACATCCTGAGGTAAAAAGCACATCAAGGCGACCAAAAAACCATAGATACTGGTTAGCCAACGTACTATTTCTTCTCCTTTATGGGTTAGCTCAAAGTCAGGCTTGAAAAAGCGTGTCATCAGGCCTGCTCCTTGATTTTTGCAGCATCCCGCTTCATGGTGTTCGACCGCAGTTGGCCACAAGCTGCGTCAATATCCGTGCCATGCTCTTGACGGACTACACAATTGACGCCGTTTTTCTTGAGAACATCGTAAAAAGCAGTGACACGCTCTGGTGTCGAACGCTGATACTGGATATGTTCGCTGACAGGATTATAGGGAATGAGATTGACATAGGACAACTTGCGGATGTTTCTCGTCAAATCTGCTAATTCCTGAGCCTGTTCAACTCCGTCATTGACCTCGTTGAGCATAATATACTCAAAAGTCACTCGGCGATTCGTTGTTTCAATGTAATATTCGATAGCTGCAAAGAGTTTATCCAGCGGGAAATTGCGGTTGATCCTCATAATCGAACTACGCAAGTCATTATTTGGCGCGTGAAGCGAGACCGCCAGATTGACCTGAATCCCTTCGTTCGCAAACTCACGAATCTTGTGGGCCAAGCCAGAGGTTGAGACGGTGATATGACGAGCACCGATAGCCAGCCCCTTATCATCATTAATGGTTCTGAGGAAATTGAGGACATTGTGATAGTTATCAAAAGGCTCTCCAATCCCCATAACAACCACGTGGCTGACTCGCTCACCCTGACCACGTTCGTCAAAGTACCTCTGGACCAACATTATTTGCGCGACAATCTCACCTGCTGTCAAATCACGTTGCTTTTTAATCAAGCCAGAAGCACAGAAGGTACAGCCGATATTGCAGCCAACTTGAGTGGTCACACAGACGGACAAACCATAATGCTGACGCATCAAAACAGTCTCAATCAGCATACCATCTGGTAGTTCAAACAGATACTTGACAGTGCCGTCGGCAGACTCTTGAACAATACGTTGTTGGAGAGGATTGAGAACGAAGTGTTCAGATAATTTTGCTAACAAACTTTTGGAGAGGTTGGTCATCTCCTCAAAACTTTGCACGCGCTTGTTATAGAGCCAATCCCAGATTTGCTCTGCCCGAAAGGCCTTTTCTCCTTGTTCTAAGACCCAATCTTTCAATTGGAGCCTCGTCAATCCATATAGTGATGGGGTCATCTTATCTTTCCTTTTTATAGTGTTTACCCTATGAGCGTTTGAGCGTTGGTCTTTATTTTTATCCGTATACTAGGCTATTTTTGACGGATGATAAAGTCGCGTTTTCCAGAAATCACTTCTTTTTTGACTACTGGAGAAGGCTCAGTTTGAGGACTTGAGAGCTTATTATCTTTGATACCAAAATGCCGTTTTTCTGTTTTGGAACGGTTATTGCGTTTGCGATTCCGCTTTGGCTTTTCTGCTGCCTGTTCAGGCACTTTATCCGAAGATTTACTATGATAACGAGGTTCTGAGCGTTTCGATGCCTGTTGAGTTTGATTGTCAACGTTTCTTTCTTGATTCTGATTTTGTCTTGGGCGACGTCTGCGACGACGACCCCTTTCCTGTTGCCTTGACGAACGCATTTCCTCTGCCTCTATCTCTGGCTCTTGCGGATTGGGATTTTCTAACACAAAATAGGCACACCCGTAATTACAAAACTCTAATAAATAATCTTCCAAACGACTTATTTTTAAGGCTATCTCTTCTGTGTTTTCGTCTTTGTAAAACCCTTTTAATCGAAGTTGTTCATTGCCCCAATCACCGACAATGTAATCAAATTTAAGCATATAGGCTGTGAAGCGTTGTTCAAAAGCCCTTAGATCAAAAGCTTCCTTATAATTATCAACCAAGGTTAAGGCTATCTCTTCTGACCGAACTTGGTCCATGAGGCGTTCAAATTTAGGTCCTGGGTATTTATTATAATTGTACATTTCCGGCGTAATTTCGCGTTTCATACAGTTCCTTTCTCGCAATTAGGATCATCCTATGCTAGTTCATAAAAAAGCTTGAACAACTATAGCCGTCCTAGGCTTAGAACGGTAACTGTTGCTCTCAAACGGTTGCGTGATGCCGAAGCTGTTTCTGCACCATCTCCTAAACTGCCAATTAACTCGTCAAGATTTTTTTAATCTCATCATCCTATAGCGCTGCATTATCCTAATCCTTTTCTGATTAGTTTAGTTCTTTTTAAATACCTTTATTATACCTTATTTTAACCAATCGTGGGGACATAAAGGGAATTTTCAAGCAAGAAAGAAGCCAAAAAGGGAACCAGCCTACCCAGCTTGTTATTTTAGGATAGGCTGGTTCAGATAAAATACTCAAAACATAGGAAGAGACCTATTTTGAACTAGTTCCCCAAGAGACATTACTATAAAGAATTTCTGCAAGACAGTTCCTCGTCAAATCAGTCTTCGCCAAACCAAATAGCAATTTCTCTCTGGGCAGATTCGACAGAGTCAGATCCATGGACCATGTTGCGCATATCGCCATTTGAATCTGGACCTTGCGCAAAATCAGCTCGAATCGTTCCCAACTCAGCCTCAGCCGGGTTGGTTACTCCCATCGTTTTGCGCCATGTTTTAACGGCATCAGACCCATAAAACGTGCCAACTACTATAGGCCCTTCAAGCATGTAGGTTTCAATCTGATGGTAAAATGGTTTTTCTAATAAGTCCGCATAGTGCTTGGCTAAGATTTCTTTGTTGGCTTGGCGTAACTCCATCCGGGTCAATTGAAAGCCTCGACGCTCAATTCGCCTTAGCACTTCACCAACGAGACCACGTCTAACACCATCTGGTTTAATGATAAACAATGTTTCTTGCATGCGACTACCTCCGTTTCTTGTGTTAACTTCATTTTACCATATTTTTGATGTTTCAGAAGTTTTTCCAGAAAGAATTAACAGGCTACTATCAGTTCATAAGGGTATCAAAAAAAGTAGGAAGAACTTTTTTAATCAAGTTCTTCCTACTCTCTCATTTTGTGTCAATCCTATAAACAATAGCTGTAGAAGATGGCAACCGACTATTCGTTTATTGGTAGTCTTAAAAGTCTTCGACAGTTCGCCAGTCTAGCTAACCTTTCTCCAAATAATCAATGGCATCTTGAACTGTTTTGACAGGAACGATAACCATGTCTGTGTCTATTTTTTTCGCTGCTTCCAGGGCTGTTTGGTAGTTATTTTTAGCGGATGGATCTGTCTTTAGGATTTCTTCATCTACCGGATTGTCTGGGGCAAAAAAGATTTCTGCACCGCTATTGGCTGCTGAAACAACTTTCTTGTCAATTCCACCAATGTCGCCAACTGTTCCCTCTTTTTCAATGGTTCCAGAACCAGCAATATGACGCCCTGACCGCAAATCAGGGTCTGCAACTTGAGTGTATATGCTCAAGGTAAACATCAGTCCTGCAGAAGGGCCTCCGATACCCGCTGTACTAAAGGCGACATCGTGCGAACTAGCGACTTGAGTATGGTCGGTCAAGCCTATACCAATCCCATTTTTCCCATTGTCTAACTTGATGATTTGGCCTTTTTCGGTCAAGGTTTGGCCATTGGATTGGAAGGTCACTTCCACATCATCCCCCAACTCCTGTTTAGAAACATAATCAATCAGGTCTTGTGATGATTCAAAGGATTGCCCATTGACCTTTGTTACGGTGTCAGCAATGTGAAGGATTCCTTGAAAGGTTGAATCTTCCATAATCTGCAAGACATAGACACCCAAGTAATCCATAGAAATCTCTTCCCCTGCCAAGGTCAAGGCTTGATACTCTGCCATGTTTTGCGAGGTTTCCATATAGAAATTATTAATGCGAGTAAAGTCCTCTGTACTGGCGCCTCCAGTCACTTCATCTTGCGAATGCACATCGGTAAAGGGCGTTACCCAAGCATAGACCAAACTGGCAACTGTGGCTGGCATCATCGTGATGTAAGTGAAATTATAGGAGCCGTCTTGCGTATCCGTTTCACCATCTACTGTCAAGACTGTTCTGACATCTTGAGCACCGCCTGGAGCTTCAATATAATAGGGGATGGGAATGATAAAGGCCGCAAGCAATGCTACCAATAACAAAACTAAACTAATCAGCAGGTTGCGCTCTTTTAGGCGACTATTGTTTTTCTTCAAGATACTTCTCCAATTCTATTGCAATTCTATCAGGGACATAAGCTGTAAAATCAGCCTTAAATGTGATTAATTCGCGAACGCCACTTGAGCTGACATACTTATATTCAGGCTTGGCTAAGAGATAAACCGTCTCGATTTCTGGAGCAAGGTTTCGATTATAGAAATCAAAACTAGCCTCATATTCTAAATCCGACGCATTTCTAAGGCCACGGACCAAATGCGTCACGCCTTCTCTTCTCGCAACCTCAACAACCAGTTGATTTTCCGAGGTCAGCACCCGAACATTATCCAAATGAGATAAGGCTTTTTCGAGCCCGTCTAAACGGTGTTCCAGTGGAAGTAGTCCCTGTTTATGAGGATTATAAAAAATCCCAACAATCAATTCGTCAAAGAGCTGACTAGCTCGCTCGATAAGATCTAAATGACCAAGAGTCATGGGATCAAAGGATCCTGTAAATAATCCAATTTTTTGTGACATGTTTTACTATCTCCTAATCTGGATGTCTAGTTGGCATTTTCTTTGATAGCGGTATGACTAGCAGAAAAATACGCACCTGCTAAAATAAGAAGAAAGCGACCAACTGGCCTTTGACCAAATCCTTCTAAAAGAATCTCTCCTCCTAAAAGAACCAGTATGAAAACAAAAAACCAAAGAACGGGCTTCCACTTGGGTTTGTCAAGGCGCCCTGCTAGCTGTCCTCTCACTAAAAACATCAACATAAGGTAGGCAAAGGCGACCAATACCCAAGTTAAGATATCCATAAATTCAGTCATCATATCTCCTAAACATCATCTCTAAAATAAAGGTACAGTGGCAATCCAACTAAGAGCAAGAAACGATAGATGTCACTAGCGTCAAGCCCCGTATTAATCCAATCCACTAAACAATATATCCCTTGAAAAAAAGCTAGGACTAAAAAGAGCGGGTTACGAGTCCTTGTCCAAGCACCTACACCCTCTTGATTTTTGAGCTTGTAGTGACGAACAAGATTTTCCAAGCGATTCAAACGCCATAAAAGATAGATCAGCAATACGATGACACAACCAATCAACACGTAAATCCATACCTTGGCCATAACTCATACCTCATCAATGAATATAAACCGTTATTTTTGATATCCCATAAACTTTTTGTTTCCATATCCCTAAAGAGCCAATTTCATCAGGTAAATTAACCCCTTTATCTGTCTCACAAACCACCATAACATCTGGACTGAGCAAATCTTGGTGGTCTAACATGGACACCATGTTAACAATTTGCTCCTGGGCATAGGGAGGATCCAGAAATACCAGATCAAATTTTCCTGATAAATGTTTTAAAGCCTGTCGATCGTCCATTTTGAGCAAGTCAAATTTCCAGGCTTCCTTGGTCATTTGAATATTTTCTGAAATAATAGACTGCGCTCGGCGGTCCTTATCCACTAAGACAGCTTCTGACATGCCGCGAGAAACCGCCTCAATCCCTAAGCCCCCACTGCCAGCATACAAGTCCAACGTGCGGCCACCGTCAAAATAAGGTCCTATCATGTTAAAAATAGCCCCTCTAACCTTGTCTGAAGTCGGGCGAGTGGTCTTGCCATCCAAGGTTTTTAGAGGCCTACCACCGTATAAACCAGATACAATTCTCATAACCTTTATTATAGCACAATCCTATCTTATTTGACATCTGCCAAAAGAGCTTTCACAGCTGTCACTAAATCAGGTGTCATCCGCCTTGGCCCTCGAACAGTTGTCACACCCAACTCACGTAATCGTTCAATGGGGAAGTCTGTGTCAGCCAAAGTTCTTAACAAGGTAACTGTCATCCAATCTTTTCCATTTTCCTGAAACGTATCCGTGATCTGGCAGAGGTAACGCATGGCACGTGTCGGGGCTGTAATGTATATTCCCATGATATCTCCAGTCTTAATTTTACCTTTTTGTGGCCAAATTTGTTCTTTGTTCGCTGCAAAATCAAGGCCAATATCATATAATTTTAGGTTAGCTGGAATGATCCAATAATCTGGTTCACCATCATCAGCTTGATAGCCTTTTGGCGATACCAGTTGACGACTATTGGCTACCAAGCTAAGAATGGTTTCATCAGAGACCGTATTATCTAATATAATCGTTATCCAACTCTTTTTATTCATGTGATAACTCGGATAGAGCCCTTCCTGATTGAGAAGATAGGGCAAGACCCTTTCATCTATCTTGATGTTTAGAATATCGACCAGTTCTGATCGCCCTGATTTTCCACGGTCAACCTTGTCGCGTGTTACGGACATGGAAAGAGCATACCATTTCTGATTGGCTGGGTTGCGAAAAACAACTGCATCCGGAATGCGCTGAAAGGGATGATCAGGACGGTCTCCATAAGTTCTTATTAACCCTTCAGCTAGACGATTGGCTTGGTCTGAACGAAACAGGTGGTCTGTAAAACATGCTTGGGCTATCTTTTCTAAAATCTGAGCATAACAATCCCTCACCTGATTAACGAAAGCCCCGACAGGACTTACCACCTGATAGGCGAGGTAGGGTTCTCCTAAATCAAGATCAATAATTTCGCCTACAACTTCTCCATCTGCTAAGACACGGATGTAAGCTTCAAAACTATTTTCCAAAAATGTTTCCCGATACGCCCAGTTTTCTCCTTCTTTGATAAAGCCAAAGGCAGATAACCGTGTCCAGTCAACCTGTTTTTTCTCAAAAAATGGTGCTTCAAAAGACATCCATTGACTCCTCTCTTGTGAAAAAAGAAGCCGTCACCCGCAGAGTGATGGCTTCTTTTTGTTGCTATAATTGATGCTGAACTGACATCCCTTATTCAGCAGGAATGGCCTCTGTTTCAAGCGTTTCTTCAGCAACGACTGCAACAGCTAGCTCTTCCTGAACGGGTTCAAGAACAACCGGGCTTTCAGCAATCACGACTTCCTCGACTGCTGGGATTGGCGCCACATAATCGACAACAGGCGTTTCCTGGACATAGACAGGGGCAACCTCTTGGACTTGCTCGACAGGAACAGGTGCCACTTCCTCTACTACCGGCTCACTGGCTGTCTCCTCTTTCTCTTCTTTTTGAGGTTGTGACGTTTCTGCTTCCACCTCCACTGCTTTAATTGCTTCTGCTTGTCTACGAACTTCAATCGCTTCTTGGTAGGTTTTTAGGTAAAGACTACTGCTTACAATTAAAATAAAGGCACTGAATATAAACTGTAAGATTGGGGTAAGCGATGATTTTTTGATAGTCACTTCAATCTCCCTCTTTACTTTTTGATATAAGTCTATCACTGTACTGGTCTGTTTGTCAAGGCAGAAAACGTCAACTTGCTTTCTGGTCGTTTGCTTTTACTCCTACCTCTATTTTCAGTAATTTTTCAAACTTATTCCTTAACTTTTCCATTTTTAGTTTTAAATTTTTTTTAGTATTGATTGATTTTTCTAACTATTCGTACCTTTTTCTTGAAAACGCTTACCAAATCGTGGTACACTATTAGAAATAGAGAAAAGGAGGATTATTTATGGCCTACCAAATCATTTACCCTTACACAAACGAAGTCTTGAAGACTTACGACAACTGCTCTGATGCAGATATTGACAAAGCCCTTGAAACAGGCCACCAGTTATACAAAACCTGGCGCCAGGAGGATAAGCTCCAAGAGCGAAAAGAACAACTCCATAAGGTTGCCGACATTCTTCGGCGTGACCGAGACAAGTATGCTGAAGTCATGACCAAAGATATGGGCAAACTTTTCTCAGAAGCCCAAGGCGAGGTTGAACTTTGTGCCTCTATCGCTGATTATTATGCTGATAAGGCTGAGGAATTCCTGAAACCCGTTCCACTGGAAACAGATGCTGGTGAAGCCTACTATCTGAAACAGGCAACAGGGGTCATCTTAGCAGTAGAGCCTTGGAACTTCCCATTTTATCAAATCATGCGGGTCTTTGCGCCAAACTTTATGATTGGTAATCCCATGGTTTTAAAACACGCTTCAATCTGTCCAGGGTCTGCTCAGGCTTTTGAGGACCTTGTGGCTGAAGCTGGAATTGTTGAAGGTGCTTATAAAAATCTTTTTGCGGATTACGATCAAATCTCCAAGGTCATTGCAGACCCACGTGTTTCGGGTGTCTGCTTGACCGGTTCGGAACGCGGTGGGGCCTCTATCGCTGCTGAAGCTGGTAAAAACCTGAAAAAATCCTCTCTTGAGCTTGGTGGAAATGATGCGTTTATCATTCTCGATGATGCGGATTGGGAGGACCTTAAGGCAGTGATTCCAGATGTTCGCCTCTACAATGCTGGACAAGTCTGTACCTCATCAAAACGCTTTATTGTCATGGCTGAGCATTATGATGCTTTCCTAGAGCTATTAACCGAAGGCTTTAAGGCTGCTAAATGGGGAGACCCAATGGAGGCTGATACGACACTAGCACCGCTCTCTTCAGCAGGTGCTAAGGAAGAAGTCCTTGAACAGATTACCCTAGCTCTTGATAATGGTGCTCGTCTGGTCTATGGCAATGAGCCGATCGACCATCCTGGTAACTTTGTTATGCCAACCATTCTGACAGACATCACCAAAGATAACCCAATCTTTAATCAAGAAATCTTTGGTCCGGTTGCGTCTGTCTACAAAGTCGACACTGAAGAAGAGGCTATTGCCCTTGCCAATGATTCAAGTTATGGCCTTGGTGGAACAGTCTTTTCAAGCGATCCAGACCATGCTGCGCGTGTTGCTGCCCAGATTGAAACCGGTATGTCCTTCATCAATTCTGGTTGGGCATCCCTACCTGAACTCCCGTTTGGTGGTATTAAGAATTCAGGCTATGGACGTGAACTTAGCCAACTCGGATTTGATACCTTTATCAATGAACACTTGGTGTTTACACCTAAAAAAGCCTAAACACACCAAAAGCCTTCTGACAATTAGGATGTCAGAAGGCTTTTTTGATGATGTCATATTGCTAATTTACAATATAGTGAAGC
Source organism: Streptococcus rifensis (assembly GCF_053203525.1). Lineage (NCBI taxonomy): Bacteria > Bacillati > Bacillota > Bacilli > Lactobacillales > Streptococcaceae > Streptococcus > Streptococcus rifensis. The sequence continues at coordinate 64,556 of NZ_JBRUCW010000014.1, forward strand.
CCATGGCTAATAGCCATTATCTTGAGCCAGTCTTATTTACTAGACCAAACAGACTCAAGGATATTGGTCTGCTCACGACCTGGTCCAACGGAGAAAGTCGAGATGCGGATACCGGTCAACTCACTGACGCGACGCACATAGTTGCGGGCATTTTCTGGCAGATCATCCAAGCTACGAGCACCTGTGATATCTTCAGACCAACCTGGCATTTCTTCGTAGATTGGCTTACAACGTTTGAGGGTTTCAAGACTTGCTGGATAGTAATCGATACGCTCACCGTCAAGATCATAGGCCACACAAATCTTCACTGTATCAAGGCCTGACAGAACGTCAATCGAGTTTAGGCAGAGGTTAGTAATCCCTGAAACACGGCGGCTATGGCGCATGACAACGGAGTCAAACCAGCCGACACGACGGGGACGACCAGTGGTTGTCCCGTATTCTTTGCCGACTTCACGGATACGGTCGCCCACTTCATCGAAGAGTTCCGTAGGGAATGGCCCATCACCAACACGGCTGGTATAGGCCTTGCAGACACCCACTACCTTGTCGATCTTGCTTGGACCGACACCAGAACCGATGGTCACCCCACCAGCTACCGGGTTAGAGGAGGTTACAAAAGGATAAGTTCCTTGGTCGATATCCAACATGACCCCTTGTGCCCCTTCAAAGAGGACTCGCTTGCCTTGATCAAGGGCGTCGTTAAGGATAACAGAGGTATCCGTAACGTATTGCTTAATTTGCTGACCGTAGTCATAGTATTCTTCAAAAATCTCATCAAAGCTGATTTCATCAGAGTCGTAGAGTTTTGTAAACTGGCGGTTTTTGTCCGCTAGGTTAATCTTGAGGCGCTCCGCAAAGATCTCACGGTCCAAGAGATCTGCGATACGAATCCCAACACGCGCCGCCTTGTCCATATAGGCTGGACCAATTCCCTTGATGGTTGTCCCGATCTTGTTGTCGCCTTTAGCGTCTTCTTGCAACTGGTCCAACTTGATGTGGTAAGGCAAGATGACATGGGCACGGTCTGAAATTCTGAGGTTATCCGTTGTCACGCCATTTTCATGCAAGTAAGCCAATTCTTTGACGAGGGATTTAGGGTTAACCACCATCCCGTTTCCGATAACCGAGATTTTTTCGGGGAAGAAAATCCCTGACGGAATCAAGTGCAACTTGTATTTAAAGCCATCGATAACGATGGTATGGCCGGCATTGTCACCCCCTTGATACCGCGCAATCACCTCGGCATTGGCAGATAGGAAATCCGTAATCTTACCCTTACCTTCATCACCCCACTGGGTACCCACAACAACAACTGATGTCATATCTCTCTTGGAAATAGCTGAGCTACTTCCGTCCTTTCTCGATCAAACATGGCAGGAATCTCACCTGCGAGTTTTGCTCATACCGTTTTATTATACAGAATTTAAGCTGCTTTTTCAAGATTTGACAGGGTAAAGTTCGGTTATTCTATCATTCGAAAGTGATAATGTCCTAGTTAGGTCGAAGGTAAAAATGTCCCATCTGTTATTCTAGTATCATGCAAAGGATAGACTTAACCATGACAGAAACAAGAAAATACCAGACCATTAAGGCTG